>CAYSBA010000086.1:1799-6365 GCA_964429075.1 uncultured bacterium | reverse complement strand
GATAATCTCATCAGGAGTAACTGATGTTATATGTGTATATGCAGTATATACAAAGGCACCATAAGATACATCAAGTTTGTCAGTATACACCACAGCCGGTGGCAGGATACTCGAAATCTTTATTAGGTTTATGTTCCCTGCTCCAGCATTCAGCAATGCAGCATCGAAGGAGTTGAGCGGCGTCTTGCCCTCTCCTCCACCCGCAAGTAAGGTATAGCGGGTTGGTGAGTCAATGGACATAGCTGAATTTTCCTTTGTAGATGCTGAACTGCTCAGGATCTATCTTTGGTTGTGCCTCATCATCCTTGAGTGTGCCTCTCATAATTGAACGAGCAGTCCAGTGACTGGATTTAAACTGTTTGATCATATGGGATACACCACGATATGGATCTACTTTTTCCCCGCAGGTAAACATATCGATGGCAGCATAACCATATTCTGGCCAGGTGTGGATCGCAAGATGTGACTCTGCAATCACAACAACACCACTTATTCCGTATGGACTGAAGTGGTGAAAGACGGTATCCACAACAGTGGCTCCCGCCAATCGCGCTGCCTCCTTTAGAGTCTCTTCAATGAAAGTGATGTCATCTAATCGATCAGGACTGCAATTGTGCAGTTCCAGAATAATGTGTTGCCCCAAGTGCTTCATAGGCATTCCCTTTCACTAAGATGTTAACGAAAACACCCAAGGCTGAAACACAACCTTAAAGTAGATTGCGCTTATATATCAAAAATAACCTTTTGTAAACACCTTAAACCCAGAAAGTGCATATAGAACAGTATTTAGGACTATTCTTTCTTAGCTCTTTTTTTCAAATTGTTCATTACCAGCTTTACATCTAAGATAGCAATAGAAATCTTTTATCATACTATACACATTCTAAATCCAAATTTTTATCCATAATTTTAGAATGTTGCAAAAAATGACATATTTAATTTGAAGATGGAGCAAGCTTATACATATCTTTCAGGAGATTAAAGAAATCAAGATTGCCCAGATCTTTATCACCATTGTCCTGTAGATACCAGTGCCTGAAAAGCCTCTTGTAACAATCTTTTGTGTCGTTTTTTAAAAATACCTCTTTGATATCTTTGAAGGTTATAACTCCAAAGGTGTGTTCTTCAACAAGCATTTTCATTGCATTGTCGAAAGATGTAGTTCCCATGCATTCCTGAAGTGCCCTAAAAAAATATGGTGCCTTACCATAGATTATCCCCGCATATTCAAGCTGAGATCTAAAATCTTTTGTTGTCCTTACAACAGGCCCATCCTTCATTCCAAACATCCTTGCTGCCATATAGTTGGCCCCTACCTGCCTGAATAAGATCCCATCAGCATTCTTTTTACCATATTTGTGCCTGAAATATCGATAGGCGTAATAGCTTGCAAGAGGTTCATCAATATATGGCTCCCTTTTGGAATCACTTCCAAGGATTGCACTGAACCACTGATGGGCAATCTCATGTGCTACTGTAAAAAAAAGTATCTCATCAATTGCAGTGTTTATATTTTTTGGTTCAAGATTAGTTGTCTTATATAACATATCTGCAATGAGAATCATTGCCGGAAATTCCATACCACCAGCACCTCCAACAAGAGGTGCTTCAATAATTCTAAACTCCCTGTATGGATAACGACCGAGTTTTTCCTCAAAAAAATTAATAATATCTATAGAAAGATAGAGCGTTTTTCTCGCAATCTTTTTGTGCCCCTTTCTGTAAAAGGAGAGTAGTTTTATTCCGTTGTATTTCTTTTGTAGTAGATTTATATCCTGAATTAAAATTAAAGGCATATCCCTGGTGCAATCTATCTGCAAATAGTGACTTCTTGATTTCATAAATCTAACAGAGGGTGCTACAGCATAAACAGGACGACTCACATTAATTTCCATTTTAAAGCTCGATGGGACAAAGTATGATACATCTCCAATACCTGTTGGCACACTATCATCCCATCCATTTTTGTCAAATGTTGCAACCACAGGGAACCAATCGGTCATTACTACCATGCCCTCTGAAAAACCATAGGCACCATAATCTGTTTTCTCATTTTTCCCTGAAATCAACTCAATAAGTTGCTGCACTCCCTGCTTTATGAGATCTGTGTCCCTATGAGGGAACACAGGAACCTTTCCTCGGAATTCTAAATTCAATCTTATCCTTTTGTCTGGAGCCAATTTCTTCTTGAGAAAAACCCATAGCAACGTCCCAGAGTTATCCTGCTCTGTCTTCAATATATGTCCTTCTGAAACAACCTTCTCTACCACCACATTTAATGGACCTTCTTCTCGTAGATAACCTGCATTCGCAAAGAGCCTGAGAAGAATTTTTTTTACAAATTTATTGGTATAGTTATAAAAATCTATTGTCTCCTGTCCTCTAAAGGTCATATCTTCCCAAAAGAAATTCAATTTAATCCTGTAATGTGTTGTTCGGTCAAGGCCTCTAAAGATACCTCTAAATTGGCCGGGATAGCATGTTCTTATGTCAGCAGATGAATAAAAGGATTTTATAAGGATCAAAATAAAAACGAAACCGATGCCAACTCTTTTTATGCCCATCTTTATTTTGGTATATCTTTTCCTATCCTTAGATATACTACTTTTTTCTTACTAATTTCACATCTATTATATGAGCCTGCCTTTGCCTCCAGAACAAACTTGGTTGGACCATTAGATGATATCAATCTTGTGCTCAGAGGGGCAGCATCGGTGTGTACACTAATCAGTCTCTTATTTTTATCAAAAAAATACATATCAAGTGGGATTAATGTATCCTTCATCCAGAAGGTCCTTGGTCTCTCATCGGGGAATACAAAAAGCATTCCCTCATCTTCAGCCATACTCTTACGATACATAAGACCCCTGTCCCATTCAGCAGGCTCATCTGCCACCTCTACCAGGAAGGTACAGCTTCCAAGAACCACCGTTTTTTTAAGATTAGACGAATTTTTCAAGTTTCCTCTGTTTTTACAAGATACAGACATTGCGAATAACAGAGAATATAATACCAATATAGATAATATCTTAGCCTTCACCAGATATACCATACTTTGAAAGTTTCATGGTTAGTGCCTGTCTTGTTATACCAAGTGCCTCGGCAGTCTTTGTACGATTATTCTTATACTCAGAAAGTGCTTGAATTATAATCTCCTTTTCGAGTTCTGCCATTATGCTCTTTAGGGATCTACCCTTTTTATACCTTACCATCATAGCTCCATTTTTGTAGAAACTCTCTTTTGAGAGTGAAAAAAGATGTAGTGACTCTCTGTCTATCGGGTGTCCATCTGGAGTAAACAAAAAGGCCCTCTCTATAATGTTCTGTAGTTCCCTTATGTTGCCAGGAAAACGATAATTTAAAAGATCAGAAAGTGCCCTTTCTGTAATACCTGTTACATTTTTGGAAAACTTTTTTCTGAATCTCGCAATAAAGTAGTCAACAAGTGCAGGAATATCTTCAATCCTATCCCTCAATGGTGGCATCTCTATCCTGAAGACATTGATTCTGTAGTAGAGGTCTTCTCGAAATGTACCCTGTCGAACACATTCCTCAATATCCTTATTGGTTGCAACGATTATTCTTGTATCTATTGGATGTTCACTTACATCACCAACCGGTGTGAGTGTCTTCTCCTGGATAACTCTTAACAACTTTACCTGTAAAGAGAGGTCCATTTCTGTTATCTCATCAAGGAATATAGTACCACCGTGAGCAGCATCAAAGAGACCCGGCTTGTCACGATCAGCACCAGTAAATGCGCCTTTTTTATAGCCAAAGAGTTCACTCTCAAGTAGTTCTCTATTTAATGCGCCACAATTTACAGCCACAAATCTATTCTTTGCCCTTTTACTCAGCCTATGAATGTAGCGCGCCAGAAGTTCTTTACCCGTTCCTGTCTCACCGGTTATAAGTATGGTAACATCGGTTGCAGCAACCATTCCTGCAAAATTCATGACCATTTTTATTGCATCAGAACTACCAACAATGATATCTCCAGAGGGGATCAGGGCATTTTCCATAAGACGCTTGTTTTCACACATAAGATGTAATTGTATTATCTTGAGGCGTTCAAGATCTATAAGTTCTTTGAGTCGTGTCTTAATGGTATGACAAAGAATAAGGATAAAATTTATGGTAAGGGCAGGTAAATTTTTGATCTTCTCATCGAGGGCAATAAGTATATATCCCATCAGTTTGTTCCTATCGCCGAGTTGAAATACCCAGATATTATTTATAGTCACATCGGTACATACAATACTCTGAAAATTCATTATGGTCTCTGGTTCGAGGGTATCTATCTCCAGTATTGGGCTGGCGCTTCTATTCTGCAAAGACCTGTATTGTTCCTTAAAACAGTAAGTACGAAAAAGGGCATTTTCTTTATCGGGATATTCAAAATAAACCTGTACGAGATCTGTCATAGCAACGGCCTTTTTGATAGCATCCTTTGTCTTTTGTAAGACCTCGTCAACAGATTCAGATCTGTTCAACTCTACAATAGTATCAAGGAAGAATGAGGCAAGTGCCGAACTCCCACCAACTGTACTTGAAAGCTCACTGAGT
>CAYSBA010000086.1:0-1789 GCA_964429075.1 uncultured bacterium | reverse complement strand
AAAGATAGGTTTAAAACGACACCTCAACCTGTATGGAGAACTTAGATCACCGATCAGTATCTCGGTATCAGGAGAAAGTCTATATTGAAATCCCATTTCACTATTTATCGGGACAGGTTTGCCCTTTATATTAACAAAGGAACCGTTGGTTGACCTCAGATCCTGATAGATTAGATTTTCTCCATCATAAAGCAGCCGTGCATGGATACTGGATACAAATGGGTTGTCTATAACGATGTCGTTGGCATTTGATCTGCCAATACAAACTATCTGAGATTGAAATTCAAGTTCTACTTCAGAACCATCTGGATCTCTGAGAGTAACGAGAATCATTAAATTGCCCTCTCTACCATTTGAACATAGCCCCTGTATAGATTTCAAAATAGAGGCTTACTATCAAGGAACTATTTAACACAATTGGTTTTGTTAGTAAAATCCAGGGTCTTAACCCTAAAAAGAGCTTTATATTTTGTGTTAGCGGATATTCAATACTCTCTGACAAAAATAGGTTAACTCCCAGCCTGATATCTTTTTCTCCTGTTAAAAAGCCCTCAATCCCACCACCAACCTCAGTAACAAAGTAATCTTTAAATTTATACAATCTATAATCTATACCGGCACCGGTGGATGCAACTATAAATATCTCATTACGGGCACTGTGTTCTTTGTGAAATATGTAGATTCCCATCTTACCTATATTGAATTGACCTGAATAAGAAAATCCTGGCTTAAACACCACATCATCATTTCCACTCAAAAAAACCATACCTGCATTTATAGATATGGCCCTTTGTTTTAACTTTGCCGACACTTCTGGTTTCTTTATCTCCTTTATAACCTTATTTTTTTTTGTTTCAATAGATTTTTTCTGCATTCTTTCAGCTGATAGAACCCTCTCTATCATAACTCTTAATTCGGGGGAAAGCTGCTCAGCGGGAAAATCAACCGACCCAATGTCTCTATACATCCTCTTTAATGCATCCTCTGCAAAAGCAGGCTGATCGAGGGCCATATAAGAAAGGACAAGAATCCTGTACAATTCAAGTCTTTTAATTTTTTCTTTTGTTGATTTTAACAATTTTTCTGATTCCATAGCAGAACACTCAAAATTAAGCTCTTTAAAACAGCTATAGGGATCTTTTTTTTCTTCTGCACCAGCATTACCCTGTAATATTAAGGTAGTAATAAAAAGATATATGATAAGATTATCTTTTGGGAAGGACATAGAATTCACCCTTTGCAGATGCCTTTTTACCATTCGCTATCATGGCGATTGTCACCTCTCTCTTGCCGGTTCTGGCAGTGGCAGCAATTCCAATTCTAAACTTGATCTGCCATTGTTTCTCAATACTATAGGAATACAACCTTATATCACTCCCAAAGTCAACTCCGGTCAAAAAAAGACTCTGATATTTTTCTCCTTCAATGTCTATCCTGACCACCGTATCCAGATCCATGCCCTGCCTGCCCCAGTCAGGAGTAAAGATTGCGTTGTAAACCCTCTTTTTTTGTCCTGATGCAACAAAAAGATCATAGTAGGCCTCTCCACAGGATAAGAATAATATACAGATTGCAGATAATATATAAATCTTTTTAATTATCACCTTCTATGCTTTATCAGAATGTCATCAATTTTCAATATCAAGATTCCTAACCAGAACACAGGCCCTTTTTCAATTAAGCGATCATGTGTAGAGTGCAAACATGTTACAGAGAAATCCTGACAGATCTTTATTTTGTATCTTCTTTTCACCTTTTATCTATTTTTAGACTATTATTATGACATCAT
>CAYSBA010000085.1:0-6408 GCA_964429075.1 uncultured bacterium | reverse complement strand
GCTTTATCTTATCCCTTGTAACAGGATCTGTTATCTTTTCTGGATAGGTTATATATAGCCTTTCTATAGCCCTCGTAATTCCGACGTAGAGTAATCTTCTCTCTTCTTCAAGTTCATCTTCAGAGGTGGAGCGGTAATATGGGCACATACCATCTTCTGTACGAACTATAAATACAACAGGAAACTCAAGCCCCTTTGAAGTGTGAAGAGTCATGAGATTTACAGAATTTTCCATATGTAGTTCATCCTGTTCTGAGCTAAGGGCAATCCTCTCAACAAACTCTGTAAGACTACAATCACGCATCTCGGAAGCCATTGCCATAAGCTCTTTAATAGATTCGTAGCTTGATTCATCAGGTCTTGATACATTCTCTTCGAGATAGGAAAAGTAGTTTGTAACGCTTAATACAGCATCCAGTGCATCCTGAGGATTAAGACCCTCAATGCGTGTCATGAGTGTATGCATCATATCAACAAAGGATTCTAGTACCTTCAACTGTCGTTTTTTAAAAATACCGAGTTCTTTTGATTTTAGACAGGCCTCCCATACAGGCATTCCGGTGGACAGTAAAAGCTGTATAGTTGACTCTCCAATTCCTCTTGGTGGAACATTTATAATTCGTAGGATATCTGCATCTGAGTAGGGATTAAGACTTGCCCTCAGAAAGGCAAGTATATTTTTTATCTCACTCCTTTCAAAAAATCTTGTCCCACCAACTATCTTATAAGGAATTTTGGCCTCAGATAGTGCCTCTTCAAATGATCGAGAGATCGCATTTATTCTGTAAAAAACTGCTACATCAGAATATTTGTAGCCCTGTTCTTTGACAAGTTTTTCAATCTCCTTTGTGACAAAGGTTGCCTCGAGTTTCTGTGTAGGAGCTGGGCAGAATTGAACAGGCAATCCTGCTTCCTTTGTGGGGATTAGGCTTTTTTTATGACGATCCTTCTTGCCAGAGATGACCCACTCTGCCACCTTTAATATATTTGCAGAGGATCTATAGTTCGTTCTTAGATAAAATATCTCTGCGTCTTCAAAAAGGTCTTTAAATGAACGGATGTAACGTGTATCTGCACCTCTCCACATATATATGGATTGATCGTCATCACCTACTACAATAAGTCTCGTATTTTTGCCGACAAGCTGTTTTATCAACTCTATCTGAATCGGACTTGTATCCTGAAACTCATCTACCAGGATGCACTCTGTTGTCTGTTGAATCTTTGTTACCAAATCTGGATTGTCTCTGAGCATTAATACTGCCTTGACCATAAGATCACCAAAATCAAGGCAGTGTCGCTCCTTGAGCCTGTTGTTATAGATCTCAAAGATTTCCTGGATCCTTTCATCTTCAAAATGATATTCGCCACACTCGTCTGGTAGATCATTTTTTATGTAACTGAATCTGTCTCTTAGATATTTGGCATCAAAGGTCCCCTTTTTAAGGCCCATTTCTTTCAGGATCTGTTCAATCAATCTTTTTTGATCGCTACCATCAATGATTGTAAAATTTCTGGCAAGTCCGATTCGATCCGAAAATCTTCGGAGGAGTCTTGCACAGTAGGAGTGAAATGTCCCTATCCATAGGCCATTCGACCTATTTCCAAGAAGGGCATCTATCCTTTCTCTCATCTCATCAGCGGCCTTGTTGGTAAAGGTGATCCCTACAATCTTTGAGGGATCGTATCGGAGATTTTCGATAAAGTGCACAATCTTGTAGGTAATTACCCTTGTTTTGCCACTTCCAGCACCCGCATATACAAGCTGAATCCTTGAATCGTCGGTAACGATCTTATATTGTTCTTCGTTTAGAAATACACTTAGTTCAAGCATTAGTTATAGCCAATATAGAAACAGTAGGTTTTTGTCAACAAAAAGAGTCTTTGTAACATTCTTATATCTTCAATACAGTGCTAACAATTTCTGATATAATCTGATCTGTTGTGTAGCCATCTGTATAGGCATTATAATTTGGTATAAGTCTGTGACGTAATACAGGGATTGAAACATCTTCTAAGTCTTTAAGATCCGGTGATATCTTCCCTCGCAGAGCAGATATGGTTCTTGCAGCTGTTATGAGAAACTGACCTGCCCTTGGACTTGCACCGAGCTTTAGATATCTTTTTGCAATATCATGTGCATTTTCAGACTCCGGTCTTGATGCCCTTATCAGATCGATCACCTTTTCCACAAAGCTGTCGGATACAGGTATCCTGTGGATACTTTCTTTGATATGAAGCAATTCATGGCGGTTAAGTACCGTGTGTCCAGGTGTCTTTTCGAATCTAACAGGGTCTACAACAATCTGTTTTTCTGTCTCTCTATCTGGATAATCTATCTTTATGCAGAACATAAACCTGTCAAGTTGTGCCTCAGGTAGTGGATAGGTACCTTCCTGTTCAATGGGATTCTGTGTAGCAAGAACAATGAATGGTGGCTCCAGCTGGTATGTCTTGCCACCAATTGTAACCTGGTACTCCTGCATTGCCTGCAGCAGTGCTGCCTGTGTCTTTGGAGGTGTCCTGTTAATCTCGTCAGCAAGTACTATATTTGCAAATATTGGACCTTTTATAAATTTAAAGTAACGCTTACCATCTTCAGGATCTATCTGGAGGATTTCTGACCCTGTTACATCTGAGGGCATGAGGTCAGGTGTAAACTGAATGCGTTTAAAATCGAGACCAAGAAGAGAGCTTAACTGTTTGATCATAAGCGTCTTTGCAAGGCCTGGTATCCCCTCCAGAATGGAGTGTGAACCTGAAAAAACAGATACACAGAGCAGCTCAATGACCCTATCCTGACCTAAAATAGTTTCTGATAAGGTAGTCTTAATGTCTGTATATGCCTGCTCTATAATTGATATATGAGATGGAACACTGTCGAGACTGGTCTGCAATCTTTATCCTATTGGGGTATATAAATAACCGATGTAAGTGAGATAGCCCCTTTGATAACAAGTACCTCTGTCTGACCGAGTACATTGCCAGAGCTATCCTTTGCAGTTATTGTTATCTTGCCAGGATCAACATTTAGAAACACAAAACTACCGTCAGTATTTGTTGCATCTCTGTTTTTCACAGGTGTTCCTGCATCACCAAAGTAGTAGGCTTTGTCGCCCTTGTCTGTTTCAACAACAGCATCTGCGACGCCATCTCCTGTTGTAGCATCATAGACACCACCTGCAACTATACCCTTATCATCAGACTGTGTAACACCAAGAAGCCCGGGTATTAACATATATGTGTCTTCAGAGACACTTCTTATCACATCATCATCTCTATCAGAGTCCATCAATCTATTGAATGTGTAGGTATCTTTTCTATTTGCACCTGCAGTGACAAAGCCTATATATACGCCCTTTGGTACACCGGTCAATTCAAAACTACCATCCTGTGCTGTCCTTGTGCAGAGACCTTTAAAGGGGGTCCCAGTATCATTATCCACCACATGTACATAGATGTCAGCCAATTTTTTATCCACGCTCAACGAGTCAACAACCACACCCTTTACGGTAACCGTATCACCAGATGGGGCATCCATGGTGGCAGAATCTGGAAGATCACATGTGGCAAGGTCTATTGTACTACTGTTGTTGTTATCGTTGTTGTCACCTTTTTTGTTGTTCTCATCACTACTTGAACCTCCGCAAGCAAATGCAAGCAAAAGGATAAACAGATAAAGGACAGTGAATTTCTTTGAATGCTTCATGGCATACCTCCTGTTTTATTTGGTTTTTTTAAAGACAATATGGCTTTCTAAATTGTCGACCACATCCTTATCATAGAATGGCATATCTATGTATTCACCCTTCACCCAGAGCTTCATCATGTCCTCATAGTGTGGGCTTGTTTTGTTGCCACTTTGACCACCTGGCAATGATATCTTTGTCCTTATATCATCAGGTACAAGCTCTGTTACAAATCTTACAGAAGGACCTGCAGAAAATGTATATGAACCACTTACCCCACAGGCTGCAACACTTATCGTACCATTTGAACCGGGTGCCGAAAATCCTGTACCATCAGGACCACCGTTGTTTAGCTCACTTACAGATCCACCCATCGGATGTTCAAGGGTTACTCTGTGTAACATACCCCAGCGCCATTTTGACATATCGGATGTATTAAAGGCCTGCTCAAGGTTGTTTAAGGCGGCTGACAATGAATTCAGTATAACCTCCTTTCTGGTCATCTGGGTGTCATTCAGGGTATCAGGATCGATCCAGTTGAAGACTGAATCGGTAGATGTATTTTCATTTTGCATGACATAGGCCATTACCCTTATTTCAAGATGATCTGATGGATTTATATCTAAATATTTAAACTCATCTGCCAGCAGATTTTCTCTCAGAGCATGCATCCATGCCTCAAATATCATTGCTGCAACTGAATTTTTTATCTCTTGCTGGGATGCATTTTCGTCTGTACCTGAAGGAGTTGTAAGATCCCAGTCTTTTAGATAACTGTAGGCCTCATTCATCTTATCTGTTATCTGATTCCCATCTGGATTCTCAATTGCGTCGATCAAATAGGGTAGAAATAGCTCTGCATACTTGGAATATGTATCGGTCTGTATTTTTGTTACATCATCTATGGTTATATTACCCTGTTGTACGTATTGTTGAATCAACTCGGTTATCCTTGCAGCCCTTGAGCCATTGGCAAAAAAGGCACCTAAATAGTATGATCCCTGATCTGGATTGTGATCGTTAAATGGGTCATCGTCAAAGGTAACACCTATTGCATCGTTATTGGCTGTGGCGATATAACCTCTATCAGGGTTTTTTAGCATCGGGATAGAGTCGTCCGGGACCCTGTCCACCCATTCACACATATCGCTACCGGGTATCACCATTGTTGGGACAATACTATCGGGTGTTCTGCCGTTGCCAACAAAACAGCTGTCTTCTCTAACAGGTACATATGAATGGTCAGAGTAGGCAATATTGTTTTCTACATCTGCAAAAACAAAATTTTGTGCTCCTACCTCGAATCCCTTCACAGCCTCAAGTAGATCATCTACACTCTTGGCTGTATCGTATCCAAGAAAGACTCCAAGCTCATTCGACTCTTCAAAACCAGTCCACCTAAAACCCATTGCCAGTCCGGCATCGCAGTCTATAGAATCTGGTAAGAGTACGCCATAGTCGGTAAAAAATAGACTATAGTTGTGCTCACTCCTTTCTCTACTCATTGGTTCGTAGGCAACAATTGTTACATCGCGTTTTTCAAGGGCTCTGGAAGAATCACCGGTTAGATAACTCTTTGGAACACCATTTTCACATACTATTGCCTCCATAAATACATCAGATACATCCGGACCAAAGACGGTCTCACCCCAAGCCACCTTTTCATTGTGACCAAGGACAACCCCAGGGGCAGGTGGAAACACAGTACCTTCTACATTTATATCACCACCCATATATTTTGTGTTTATATGCACCATATACCAGATTGGGGGCTGGACAAGTGAAAGATGAGGATCGTTAGCAAGGATCGGGTATCCGGAGGTTGTAAATTCTCCAGAGATTACCCAGTTGTTACTACCACTCTTGGGTCCTGAAATAGGTGATTTTAATGACTTTATTGTTGATAGAGTCCTTTCAATCGATAGGAGCCCATGCCTTACAAGATCATTACCAAAATTACCATTGAAAGGTGGCATCCCCATACCGTCAGGAGAAAGTTCTGGTGCTATCGCAACCTTAAATACAGGTTCATAGCGAAAGAGGACCTTTGCAAAATCAGGCCTCTGGATAACTGAATCCTGCCCGAACATGATATCTACCTTCTGTACTGCAATTGCAATGTCAGTCTCAAGATCGAGGTCAGAAGATAAAGAGTATGACATAAAACGTGCAAAAGAGAGGGTATCTAACGGGCTCCATTGATCTATATCTTCGGCTTTGACACCGAGCAGCATATATTCAAGCGGTTTTGAAGAGTCATCGAGCTGTGAGAGGTAGGCATTGACACCATCCGTAAAGGCATCAACTATTTCTTTTTGGTCATTTGATAGAGAGTCGTAGATTTTTTTTGCAACATCCTCAAACATCAGTGCCCTTGTGTAAAGGTCTGTGGTTACCATGGATTGACCAAAGAGTTCAGATAATTTCCCTGTAGAATACCTCCTGAAGGCATCCATCTCAAAAAATCGGTCTTGTGCCTGTAGAAATCCCTGCACAAATGCAGCATCCCTGAAGGTCTTTGCGTATATATGTGGAATACCATATTTATCAACGATTACATGAACATCTTCATCTATCCCATCAACACTATATTCTTTGTCGATCTTTGAAAGTCCCATAAAAGGCTTTTCATTTTTTTGGGCCTTGTTGTCATTTTTTTTACCACAGGAGATAAGGGCAATAAAAGAGAAAAATGCTAATAGGATTTTTAACTTATGTG
>CAYSBA010000084.1:0-6424 GCA_964429075.1 uncultured bacterium | reverse complement strand
TTGCAGCACAGTCTTTGACTCTTTTTTTCTACTTCAGATCATTTTTTTGTCTTTCCTTGTTGCCCTTTTAAAATTTTTACGAAAGTCACATACAATTTACTTGTTTTTAACCAGAAAATGATTATATTGATATGGTATGGCTACAAAGATAAAATCAAGTATTATTGATCGTACAGCTGATCTGGAGGTCAATTTTGAGGCAGAGACCCTTGAAGATCTCTTCAGAGGTGCCTTTATATGGATTGGTGATACTATTCTTGAACATTCTGAAGCAAGGCTTCTAAAAAGAAAGGTAAAGGTCGCTATTAATCTCTTTGCGCCAGATTCAGAAGAGTTGTTCCATCGGTGGCTTGAGGAGTGTATCTATTATGCTGATGCAAGAAAGGCCATTCCTACAGAGGTAGAGATAAATATTTCCAGTACAGGAAATCTACTCCATGCAGTTGCCACATTTACCAAAGTTCCTCAACGTGAATACATAAACCCTATAAAGGCTATAACACATCATAATTTCTACATAATCAAAGAAGACGACCGATATAAAGCCAATGTAGTCTTCGATACATGAAGCCAATAATAATTCAGAAAGATTCAAACATGAGAACAGAAGGGGTGGTATATGCCACCGATTCCATGTTTGAACGTATGTTGAAAGATGGTACTATCAAACAGCTTAAAAATGTAGCCTCTCTACCTGGTGTTGTAGGAAAGGTATATCTTATGCCTGATGGGCATCAGGGCTATGGATTTCCAATAGGTGGTGTGGCTGCCTTTTCACTACCCGATGGAATTATCTCTCCCGGAGGTGTAGGCTACGACATAAATTGTGGGGTAAGACTGCTTGTATCAGACCTGCCAGCCGAGACTACAAAAAAACGCATCGATGTTCTTTTAAAAAGGATATTAAAAAGGGTTCCTGTTGGAGTTGGTTCTGAATCAAAGGGATTCAGGCTTTCAAAAAAGGACTTTAAAAAGATAGCTGAAGAGGGAATTGCCTTTTCTATTGAGAAGGGTTTTTGTGATAAAAGTGAGACAGAGCATATTGAAGATGGAGGTTGGATGAAGGGTGGTTCACTGGATGCTGTATCAGACAAGGCTATTGAGAGGGGTAAACATCAACTCGGAACACTGGGATCTGGTAATCATTTCATTGAAATAGGTGTTGTTTCTGAGGTCTTTGATCAAGAAATTGCAAGAAGATTTAATCTGAAGACCGGGATGACAACAGTGGTTATTCATACAGGTTCACGAGGTTTTGGTCATCAGATTTGTTCTGATCATACAAGAAATATGTTAGCTGTTTATTCAAAATATGGAATAAAATTATCAGACAAACAACTTGCATGTGCACCTATTAGTTCGCCTGAAGGCAGGGCTTACTACAGCTCTATGGTTGCTGCTGCAAATTTTGCCTATAATAATAGACAGATCATAAGCTTCCTAATAAAAGAAACATTTAATGAGATTTTTGGTCAACAATTTAGTGGTCTTTCAACCCTATATGATGTAGCACATAATATAGCAAAATTTGAGACACACAATATAGACGGTGATGAGATAAGGGTATGTGTGCATAGAAAAGGTGCAACAAGGGCATTCCCAGCAGGCATGAGTAAAGAACTGCCATCTATTTTTAAAGATACAGGTCAGCCTGTAATTGTTCCTGGTGACATGCAGAGCGGTACATATCTACTTGTGCCAGCAAAAGGGGCATCTGAGAGTGCCTTTGCAAGTGTATGTCATGGGGCAGGTAGAGTGATGAGTAGAAGGGCTGCACTCAAAACAAAAAGAGGTCGTGATCTGGCAAAAGAGCTCGAAAGACAGGGTATAATGGTCTATGGTGCATCCAGGAGATCTCTGATAGAAGAGATGCCTGAGGCCTACAAAGAGTTAGACGAGGTGGTGGGAGTAATAAAAAACGCAGGACTTGGTGTGCCAGTTGTAAAAATAAAACCCCTATGTGTTATAAAGGGTTAATCGGTCTTTGTCTTTTTCATCCTGCTCTTTGTTATCCTAGTGGCAATAAAAAAGCTAAAAATAAATGTAGCTATTAAGGCAACAATAAGACCCACAATAAATATCGTATTATCTTCTTTTTCCCTTTCCTTTTCTATAAATCTTATGGCTGTCTTAGTATCTGATTCAATCTTGTTTGCCAGGGCCATTGCCATTTTTACATCAAGAGAATGAACAACAGCTCTCAGTTTGGAGATCCTCTGCTGGGTAACCCTGTATTGTGTTTCAACAATTGTATTTTTTTTCTCTTTTTCATACAAGGTCTTTACTTTGGCAAAGGACTTCAGACCTCGGTCGAGTGCCTTTTCTAAACTACGGGCAATCTGATATGCTCGTTGACCCTCTTCATGACACTTTGTGCATGCTGCACCACCATCACTCTTTTTGAATAATCCACCCTCTGGAATCCTGTTGTTGTGATTGCCATGACAGGTGACGCATTGCGGACTACCTGATAGTCTCATTGCTTCATAATGGGCAGAGAGTTTAAAATAGCTGTATTCTCTGTTATGGCAGGTACCACATACAGCAGGTATACTTGTAACCTCAGGTGGCTTTGCACCATGAAGTCCATGACAATCCACACATGTTGGGACAAGGTTGGGATCACCCTTCTTTTTACCAATTAGGATACTGCCATGAATACCCTCCTTATACTCCTTTACCTCATTCCCTGGTATGTTGTACTTCTTCATCAGATTTTTGTTGTCATGACACTTTGCACATGTATTTACTATATTATATCTGTTACTTGGAGATTTTTTGTTGTGTTTTGAGAGGATGCTGTGGGTTCCATGACAATCTGTACATACTGCAACATTTCTGTCACCTTCTTTTAATTTTATTCCATGCATGCTGGTGTAGTATTCTTTTATAATATTTGTATCAAGCCTATAGAATTTCATTCTCTCCACATTGCTATGACAATCTCCGCAGAATTTAGGGATTTCCTTTCTATCAGGTACACCCCTGAAACTTCTGTCGTGTGCACCCTCTTTAGAAGCTGCCTTTTTATTGCCACCGTGACAATCTGAACAGCCTATATCCCCCTGACTGTGGATGCTTATTTGATATTCATCTACCACCTTGGGTGTGGTGTTCCTATGACATTCAATACAGCTGTCTTTCTGAGCATACAATTTTGATGTAAAGACCAAAGATCCGATCAATATCAAGATTGTAAAAACCCTCTGCAGTCTGAGCATATCCCATCCTCCTTATTTTGGCACAAAATAACACATAATGACGTACTGTGTAAAAATATAACAGAATTGACATAAAATACTACAACTATACCTCAACAATTGATATCATTTTAACATTATTATCGCTAAATTTAACACCTTCAAATTTAAGCAGGGCCAGCTTCTTATCCTTACCAGAACTAAAACCACCAGGGCATCCATCAGATCTTACCACCCTGTGGCAGGGATACAATATTGGAAATGGATTTTTAGATAGTATCACACCAACAACCCTTGAGTATCTTTTTGAACCAAAGACTTTTTTTGATATTGCCCCATAGGTAGTGACTCTCCCTCTTGGTATCGATCTTAAGATCTTTAACACCTCAATATATTTAGATTCGCTGAACATTGAAGACAAAATATTTTCACTCTCTTCAAAAATAGAAAGGTAACTATTCCAGGGTATACAATTGCCATCACATCTTTCAAGCAGGTTGATCTTTAGCGCTCTTTTATCCTTTACTATGACTTTCGTACAGACAGGTCCATAGTGTAATTTTATTTTTTTTGTCTTCATATTGTAAATCGTTTTTTTATTGCAAAAAGCACCATCTTTGTCTCTTCAACCTTTGCAAATAGCGAGACTGTTAGATAAACAAAAATACCTGCCACTATACTTATTGTTAAAACGACAAGGCTGTTTAAGTAAGATAGAGTATCGTATATAAACCATACCACAACACCCATAACAGTTGCACTGAAAAAAAGCTTTAAATAAAACAGTATATCCAGTGTAATTATCTCTTTCCCTGTTCTTTTTATCTTTATTGCAAACAATAATAGAAAGTTAGATATACTTGACATCACTGCAGAAAGGGCAAGACCATAAAAGGATAGCGTTTTCATTGTTATCAAAGAGGCACAAATAAAAACAAAAAGTGCAAATAAAGAGCACCAGACAGGTGTCTTTGTATCTTTGTCAGCATAAAAATCCTGTGCAAGTAATCTTGTAGTAGATAGAAACAGAAGTCCGGCTGAATAGATCCTGAGACATCCTGCAGTATACTTTGCCATAGACTCTGTAAACTGACCGTGCATAAAAATTACTTCAATAATTGGATCTGCAAGCACAAAAAGTCCAACAGCGGATGGTAACATGATCCAGAAATTGAGTTTAAGGGCAGATCTCAACAGGTTGAACTTGCCGGAACTATCATCCCTCGCCGATTCTTTACTCAGTCCTGGGAATGCAACGGTAGCAATTGAGATGGCAAAAACACCGAGTGGTAGCTGGGTCAATCTATTAGCATAATATAGATATGTAACACTACCCTCCTGTAAAAAGGAGGCAAAAAGGCGAGACAATGTTATATCGATCTGATAGATAGCAACACCGAGAAGTTGTGGTAACAACAATATCCCTATTCTCTTTAAAGCCGGATCATTTAGATCAAGTCGTATCTTTGGTAAAAAACCCTCTTTTTTTAAAAAGGGTATCTGCAAAAGGAGCATAAAAAAACCGCCTGCAATCACCCCCACTGCCACACCATAAACCGGTATCTGAAAGTAGTGAGAAAACATAACGATACCGATTATGATAAAGATATTGAGAACAATAGTTGATGCAGCTGGTGCAAAAAAATGACCCCTTGAATTTAGTACCCCCATAGCGAGTGCAACCATGCTGACAAAAAACAAAAAGGGAAACATCATCTGAGTGAGTCTTGTTGTTAGCAAGAACTTTTCGCTACCAGGTTTAAATCCATATCCAAAGATTGCAGTTGGAATCTGGGGCCACATTACACCCAGAGAAACAACAACAATAAGAACTATAAATAAAAGTGTAAAGGCCCTCGAAAACAGTATCTTTGCCCTGCCCAATCCCTCCTTTTCTATCGTCTCTGTAAATACAGGTACAAAGGAGATAACAAGGGCACCTTCAGCAAAGAGTCTCCGGAGGGTATTTGGAATGGTAAAGGCAACAAGAAATGCATCTGTCATACCTTTCGGGAAATAGGCAGCAAGGGCAACATCCCTTGCAAACCCCATAATTCTGCTTATAAGTGTTGTTACACCTAAGAGTGCACTACTCTTAAAAAGAGAACCTTTTTTCAACCCCTACTCTTTAAAAGCCATGGATGAGATGATAATCCTCTGTATCTCGCTTGTACCCTCATATATCTCTGTAATCTTGGCATCTCTCAGGAGTCTTTCCACACCATATTCCTTAATATAACCGTATCCACCATGAATCTGTATGCATTCATCAGCCACCTTCACAGCAACCTTTGAGGCATAGAGTTTGGCCATTGCAGATTCTTTGGTATGTCTCTTTTTTTGATCTCTTAGCCAGGCAGCATAGTAGACGAGGTTTCTTGCAGCCTCCACCTCTGTAGCCATATCTGAAAGTTTAAATTGAATGGCCTGCAGTCTCGCGATAGGTGCACCAAACTGTGTCCTCTGTTTGGCATACTCAATAGCCTTATCAAGGGCTGCCTGTGCAATACCAAGAGCCTGTGCGGCTATCCCTATCCTTCCACCATCTAGGGTCTGCATTGCAATCTTAAATCCCTCACCCTCCTTACCAAGCAGGGCATCTTCTGGCAATCTTACATCTTCAAGTATTATTGTTGATGTTGGGGATGCCTTTATCCCCATCTTATTTTCTGGTTCACCTGTAGATACACCCTCTGTATCCATTGGAAGTAAAAAACATGAAATCCCTTTGTGTTTTTCCTTGGATGTCCTTGCAAAAAGGATACAGAAATCTGCCACAGGTGCGTTGGTAATGAAATTCTTAGTGCCATTTATTAACCATCCACCATCCACCCTTTTGGCAGTTGTCTTCTGATTGGCTGCATCAGAACCTGCATCAGGCTCGGTTAGTCCAAAACATCCCAAGGACCTCCCGGATGCGAGCCTTGAAAGTACTTCAGTCTTCTGAGTTTCCGTGCCATTTTTCAGAAGGGGATCACAAACCAGTGAGTTGTTTACACTCATAATAACACCACACGATGCGCTTTTTCGTGATATCTCTTCCATTGCAATAGCATAGGAAAGATAGTCCATGCCACTGCCACCGTACTGCTCAGGTACACACATCCCCATCAGGCCAAGCTCTGCCATCTTATCTATGATTTCCTTAGGGAATCTCCCTGCCTCTTCAAATTCCATTGCCAGAGGTTCTATCTCATTCTTTGCAAAATCCCTTATGGTATCTC
>CAYSBA010000083.1:0-6428 GCA_964429075.1 uncultured bacterium | reverse complement strand
AAAACACAAACAAAGACAAGAAAAAAAAAAAAAAAATGGCAAGAATGGTAGGTGTAGACATACCTGATAATAAAAAGATACTCTATTCATTAACCTATATCTATGGTATTGGTCTTCCAACATCAAAGAAGGTCCTTGAGGCAACAGGAGTCTCTCCAGATAAACGTACCAAAGACCTCACACCAGATGAAATCAGATTAATAAGAGACTATATATACAACAACCTAAAGGTAGAGGGTGAATTAAGACGTGAAGTATCAATGAACATAAAGAATCTGATGGACCTCGGTACTTATAGAGGGATCAGACATAGAAGAGGTCTACCGGTAAGAGGTCAAAAAACGCATGCAAATGCACGTACAAGAAAGGGCCCACGTGGTAATAGGATAAAGAAAAAGAAGAGACAGGAATAAGGAGAGGGTAGATTATGGCAAAAAAAAGAATAAGAAGAAATGTAAAAAAGAAGATTGTTAGAAAGATTGAGACCGCAATTGCTCATATCAAATCAACCTTCAACAACACAATAATCACATTTACAGATATGAATGGTAATGTCTTATGCTGGTCATCGGCAGGTCATATAGGTTTCAAAGGATCACGTAAAGGAACACCTTTTGCCGCTTCACAAGCAGCAAGAGATGCAGCAGAAAAGGTCAAAGATTACGGTGTAAAGAATATAATTGCACAGGTAAAGGGTCCTGGTGCAGGCAGAGAATCAGCCCTTCGTGCAATTCAGGCAGCTGGCCTGAAAATAACCTTAATAAGAGATGTTACTCCGATTCCACATAATGGGTGCAGACCACCGAAAAAGAGAAGGGTATAGGAATAAAACTATTTACCTAATGTAAACCAATTTCTGGAGAGGCAGATGATTAATCTTTCTACATCAATAATTCAACCTAAAGGAGTTGAGTTAGATCAAAATAGTTATTCAGAGACATTTGGTAAGTTTGTTTGTGTACCCCTCGAAAGGGGCTACGGGACGACCCTGGGTAATGCATTAAGAAGGGTGCTTTTATCATCAATCCCAGGTACTGCTGTTGTCGCTTTTAAAATGGCAGGTACACTGCATGAATTTAAGAGTATTCCAAAGATTAAAGAGGATGTTATAGATATTAAATTAAACCTAAAAGGCCTTATCGTTAAGATGGATGAAGATAAAGATGAAGCGGTATGCAAATTAAAGGTAAAGGGTCCCGGGAAGATACTTGCAAAAGATATTGAAACCCCCTCTGGTGTAGAGATCCTTAATAAAGATCATTACCTGCTGACCCTTGAAGAGGGCGGTGAGGTTGATATGGAATTGTTCTGTGCAAGGGGATTCGGTTATGTAACAGAAGAAGAGCTTGATGACGGCAAAGATGAGATTGGTAAAATCTATATTGATGCAATATTCTCTCCAGTCAGAAAGGTAAACTTTACTGTTAGCCCGGTTATGGTTGGTGACAGGACAGATTACGACAAGTTGACCATAGAGGTTACCACAAATGGTGTAGTCACACCGGAGCAGGCAATATCTAAGGCAGCAAAGATTTTGATTGAGCAGTTTAGTTATTTTGTATCACTGGATGGAAAAGATAGGTCTGATAAGGTACATGAGGTTGTGAAGGGTGGTAAGGAAGATATAGATTCTAACCAGAAGGA
Source organism: uncultured bacterium (assembly GCA_964429075.1). Taxonomy (GTDB): domain Bacteria; phylum CAYSBA01; class CAYSBA01; order CAYSBA01; family CAYSBA01; genus CAYSBA01. The sequence goes on along the minus strand of CAYSBA010000083.1, from coordinate 4,784 downwards.
TTTACTTGATAAAAAGATAGAATCATTAGAGATATCAACAAGGACTAAAAATTGTTTAAAAACCATAGGGATCGATTATCTTGGTCAATTAGTTGCCAGATCAAAGAAAGACCTCTTGATGGAAAAGAGTTTTGGTAGAAAGAGTCTAAAAGAGATTGAGGAAGCCCTTGAATCTCTCGGACTCTCACTCGATATGAATGTGGGTGGATGGCAACCTCCTTCTGAGGAGTAAAAAATGAAACATAGAAAAAGACATAGAAAACTAAATGTAAAATCTGCTCACCGCAGGGCACTTTTGAGAAATTTGGCAACCAGTTTAATAATACATGAAAAAATAAAAACAACCCTGCCAAAGGCAAAAGAACTAAAAAGCTATGTCGAAAAGGTAATAACCCTTGCAAAAAGGGGTGATCTTCACGCAAGAAGGATTGCGGCAGGCTATCTATTTGGGAAGGATGCTCTGAAAAAGGCCTTTGAGGAACTGGCGCCCCGCTTTAAGGATGTTCAGGGTGGATACACAAGGATTACAAAAATTGGTTTTAGAAGGGGGGATTGTGCTCAGATGGCGGTAATTGAATTTTTAAGCGAGCACAATAAAGGACAGGAAGAGGCAAAGGAAGTACAAAAGTAAATCTGTACCACTTCCCCTGTTTCGATGTCACGACCTAAGGTTGGGATTATAACAAATATGCGTTCGCGAAAGAATCGGCGTAATCCGTGGAGGGTTATGCGACTCAAACATAAAGTGGCAAAAAGGGGCGTTTTTGCAGTTACCAACACGATTGATCAGCTTTATAAGGTAGTAAATAGTTTTAAAGAGCAGGGGATTGATCTGATCTGTATTAACGGTGGTGATGGAACATGTCATCTCACTCTTACGGCAATTGTACATGTCTATGGTAAGGAAAACATGCCATATATCGGAATATTAAAAGGCGGTACCATGAATACAACCGCTGTTTCATTGGGGATAAAAGGAAATACATTCTCTATCTTAGAAAGGATTCTGAGTGCCGAATCCTTTGATGATCTTGATTTTGCGTCTGTTTTATTATTAGAGGTAGAAGAAAAGAGGTATGGCTTCATCTTTGGTAATGGACTTGTTGCAAATTTTGTAAAGGAATATTTTTCTGTTGATGATCCCACACCAGCCAGAGCAGCCGGTCTACTATTGAAAGGTATCGGTTCTGCAATGGTTGGAGGCGAGTTTGTCAAAAGGATACTTAAGAGGTTAGAAGTAGATATCAGTGTAGATGGTAGGAGATGGCCATTCAGAGAATATACAGCTATCCTTGCGGCTACAATAGAACAGGTTGGTCTTGGATTTAAACCATTTGTAAGGGTAAGAGAGAAAAGGGATCATTTTGAGATTATGGGGCTGATTACAGGCGCTATGGGTATAATAACGGAATTACCAAATATCTGGGTTGGAAAAGAGATGAGTAACCTTAAGGCAATGATTAATGTTGCAAAAGAGGTAATAATAGAATCTAAAGAGGAAGTACCATATATACTTGATGGAGATTTTTATTACGGCAGTAAACGTCTGGTTATCAGGTCGGGTCCAGAGATAAAGGTAGTAATGTGATCAAGCCTATATATGATCTTATTGATGGATCGGTTATCCATATAGATCTTGGAGGGGATCAAAAACGGATCTATCGTTGTTTTATTGCAAAGGGGTTTCTAAACAAATTCAGAGGATTGATGTTAAGACGTCTACCTTTGCCCTGGGATGGGATTATGCTTATAGGGTGCAGGGATATTCATACCTTTTTCATGTTTTTTGAAATCGATCTTGTTTTTGTAGATAAAGATCTAAGAGTTATTGAAGTAAAAAGAGGGGTAAAACCCTGGCGGGTAATCTTTGCTCCAAGAGAAACAGCACATCTTCTGGAATTTCCATCAAACAGCAACTTCAGGTTACCAGATCATGGTGCAAGGATTGGAATTGAAGATACATCAATGTCTGCCTTGGCATAATATCATTTTTGTTTAAAAGCTAAAGGATTGACAAGCAATAGTATGACTGTTAACCTTTGTTGTATGTTATCTATCAAAAAAAGGATATGGAAAATCATACTTTTTATTATACTCTTTATTTATACAGGATGCACAACTATCGATGTGGCATTACTTCCAGATAAGGAGGATATCTTTATTACCGCCGGTGATATCACGCAGCCCTACGAACCACTGGGTATGATCTTTGTAAGTAAGAGTAATCTCAGATTTCTATACATCCCAATAAGAGATGTCAGTCTTGATATGGTACTTCACAACTATTTTATACCACAGGTACGAAAATTGGGAGCAGATGGTGTTATAAAAGTTGGATTCAGACATACATCTGTAGGATTGACCGATTTTATTTATATGCCCTTTGGTGGAGATGAGTCTGTTGAAATATGGGGACTGGCAGTAAAACTGAAGAGGGAAAAGAAATGAGCTGGAAATTCAGTGTTTTTTACATTTTCATTTATGTGATCTCTTTATTTACAATCTATGAACAGGCACCATTAGCAAGAGTTGTAATCGATGTAGATGTATCAGATTTTCAGCCCTATCCTTTAGCAATAGCTCCACCCAAAAAAGAGGGAGATATAAAGGATGAATTTATCAAAAAGATAGATAAGATACTTTTAAAAGATATGAAATTTGCAGGCTTCTTTAATATTCTGGATAGAAAAAGTTTCCTTGCAGACCTTGAAAAGGAGGGGCTATCAATAAACACAATAGATTTTCAGGACTGGATAAATATTGGTGCAGAAGGACTTATAAAATGTATTATCAGGAAAAAGGAGAAAGGGTTTGAACTTGAATGCAGGCTCTTTGAAGTGGCAACCATGAAAGAGGCCCTAAGGTATAAAAAGGAATTTGACAGAGAGGGAGAAAGAGCTGCTGTTCACAGTTTCTCAAGCAAGGTAGTTGAGTATTATACAGGTGTACCCGGAATATACAACACAAAGATTGCATATATAAAGAAAATCTCTGGCAGATACTCTGTGTGTGTATCAGATTTTGATGGTTACAATGAGCATGTGGTTTTGAAAAATGGGAGTATAAATCTATTCCCTTCATGGTTTCCTGATCTAAAAAGGCTTTTACTTACATCCTATCGTTCTGGGATACCAGAGCTCTATGTTTTGAATATCAAAACAAAAAGATTGAGAAGATTTCTAAAAAAGAGGTACAAGGCCTTTGGGGGGCAGGTCTCAGAAGATGGTAGATTTGCTGTTGTCACTATAAATCATGGTGGTGATTCTGATATATACATAATAGACAACAGTGGCATTATAAAAAAGCGCCTTACAAAGGACTGGTTTATAGACACCTCACCAACCCTTTCGCCGGATGATAAAAAGATAGCCTTTGTCAGTAATCGACCCGGCACCCCGCAGATATATGTTATGAACATCGATGGTACAGGGCTTAAAAGACTTACCTTTCAGGGTAATTACAATACAGATCCACAATGGTCACCAAGGGGTGATCTTATTGCCTTTACTGCAAGGGATGAAAGAAGGATTTTTGATATATTTACTGTCAATGTGGAGACTGGTGAGATAAAGCGAATCACCCAGGATCAGGGGAACAATGAAGATCCCTCATGGTCTCCCGATGGTAGACACCTCGTTTTCTCATCAGACAGAAGCGGAATTTATCAACTTTATGTCAGTAACTTTGATGGCTCTGTTCAGATAAGGATTACGGATGGCAGAGCAGAGCATAGAACTCCATCATGGTCAACATGGCCGGAGGATTAGTAATTTTTATCAGGTTAGTATGAAAGGACACAAAAAGAGTCTTTCACTTCTACTTTTTGTTTTACTTACAGGTTGTGTTTCCTGGGGATATAAATTTACAGATCCTGAAGAAAAAGGGCCCTATAATGTGGGTGTAACAACATATGAATGGTTTGATGCAGAAAGAGATAGACTGGTTAAGACTGAGGTATGGTATCCAGTTCATGATGTGGCTGGAAAGGAGAAAAAGGTATATCTGAATGTTGCAGAGTCAGATTCATATAAAGATGCAATACCGGCGGTTCAAGATGGTCCCTTCCCTCTGGTCGTCTTTTCACATGGCAACGGTGGAGTCAGGTTTCAGTCCACAATCTATACCCAATTTCTTGCCTCACACGGTTATGTTGTAGCAGCTTGCGACCATCAATACAACACCTTTTTAGATTTTAAAAAGGATAAAATACCACAGAATGCCTATGAAAGGCCAAAAGACATATCATTCGTAATAGATAAAGTACTTGAATATTCACATGGAAATGATCCAATACTTGGCAATATGATTGATCCAGATTCCATAGGTGTAACAGGACATTCCTTTGGAGGCTATACTGCCCTTGCTGTGGCAGGTGCTGACCCGGGGTTTTCTTTTGACACATATGACCCAAGGGTGAAAGCATCTATTCCAATTGCACCGGCTCCTTATGGATTATTTGGAAAAGAGGGAATAGAGAGGGTAAGGATACCCCTTTTGATCTTTGCTGGTTCAATGGATAGAACAACACCCTTTGAATCAGAGCAGAAGAGAATGTATGAGGCCCTCTCTGATAGAGATGATGTGTATATGGTATTGATTAAAGGAGCAGGGCACTACAGTTTTACTGACATATGTAATATACCTGCACTCCTTCAGTACCTTGATGATGCACAGACAGATGGTTGTGGTCCTGACAATATAGATTATATCAGTGCCTATGAGATCGTTAACTTCTATGCAGTATCCTTTTTTGGATACTACTTGAAACACATTGATGAATATTA
>CAYSBA010000082.1:0-6429 GCA_964429075.1 uncultured bacterium | reverse complement strand
TAATTTAAAAGATAATGTAACTAAAAAAGAAGCTGGATCAAAAGATAAAAATAGTAAAAAGTTAAAAGATAAAAACACAAAAAGAGAGAATACGGGTTCAAAAAAAGAAAATAAAGATAAAAAAAAAGAAAAGATAAAGCAAGAAAATCAAAAAAAGAAAGAAAACAAACATGACAAAGCAAAGAAAAAAAATAATAAATCCTCAAAAGCAGTAAAAAAAGTTAAAGAATCCTCCATACTTCACTTTTTTAAGGGCCTGAGACCCATAAAAAACACAAGGATTGCACCCACATTTATGGGGTACAATGGTTTGAGAAGGGTTTCTGTAGCTGAGATTGGCAGGGCAAGATACCTATTTCTGGGAATGAATGGGGCTTATGCAAGAAGCACCGATGTGTTCTATCAGGGTGACTACAACACATATTCAAGGCTCGATCTCTTTCTCGGCTATAATCTCAACAGATATTTCCAATTTTTTGGCAACTACAGGATATCAAACAATTCCAATACAGAGAGCCATCCCAACCTCATACAGGTCCTTGGTGACTTTTCACTTGGTACAAAGGGTGTATATAGAGCAGATGATTATTTATCATTCGGAGGAGACCTTATCCTCGATTTTCATAACAAGATCAATGGACAGGGCCCAAGGCTAAACAGTACAAACATCATCTTAAAGGCACTTGCAACCCTTGATCTGCCAAGGACCGCATACAGAATTCCTGCAAGGGTTCATTTTAACCTTGGGTTTGTTTTTGAAAACACAGACAATCTAACCGATGATATCTTATCTCCAGTGCAGCAGTTTGCTCTCGATATTGCAAAACAGAATCGTCTTCTTATTGGGGTTGGACTTGAAGCTCCACTGCCTTATCTGACACCATTTATGGAATACAATATCGAAATTCCAATTGGGGTATCAACTCAAGACCTCCTTGATTCACCGGCTATTTCGCCGGGTGATACAGTTGCAGTTAATCAATACTCTCCACAATATCTATCCTTTGGATTCAGGGTTACTGCCCTTAGAGACTTATCATTTGATCTTGGGGTAGATCTCGGGATAAATCCAATAATTGGAGTCACAGGGGTAAAGGCAACTCTTCCATACCAGATTTTATTTGGAATTAGCTGGATGTACAATACCGTAAAGCCAAAACCAAAGATTATAGAAAAGATAAAGACTGTGAAAAAGATTATCAAGTTAAAACCAGATAAGGGTCAGATCTCAGGAACTATTTTGGATCTTGCTAAAAAAAGACCAATTGAAGGTGCCCTGATCTATGTTGATGGTTCAGGAGTTCCACCCGTGGCTACTTCAAAGGATGGTAGATTCCTGACACAACCACTTAAACCAGGCAAATACACTATCAGGGTTACTAAAGAGGGTTATGAGCCAGGCTCTGCAGTTGTTGAGGTAAAAAAGAACGAGATATCCAAGACAGAGATTCTAATAAAAGAAAAGCAGAAGTTTGGCGGTCTTTCTGGTTTTGTCATTGATCTTGCATCCGAAAAACCTATCAAGGCAGCCATACATATTGTTGGGCAAGAAACAGATATAACTATCAACACTGATGAAAAGGGCAAATTTGACAGACGGCTCCCTGTTGGTTCATATAGGATAAGTGTAACTGCAAAGGGATACTTGGCAAAGAGAAAGGATATAAAGATTACTGACAGGTCAAATGTTGTAATCGATTTTTCGCTCAGGAAGAAAAAGAGAAGAAAACTGGTTGAGGTAAAGGATAATAGGATTGTGCTCAAGAGAAAGATACATTTTATCAGAGGGAGTGCTATCATTAGCATGGATTCATACTATATACTTGACTCTATTATAGATATTATTGCAAACAATCCAAGGATCAAAAAGATCAGGGTGGAAGGCCATACCGACAACACAGGGTCATATGAGAGGAACAAGAAACTTTCTAGAGAGAGGGCTGAGGCAGTAGTAAAGTATTTTATAAGTCAGGGTTTACCCAAAGAAATGTTTGAGGCAGTTGGATATGGGCCCGACAAACCCATTGCTCCTAACACAACCCGTAAAGGGCGTGAGCAAAACAGAAGGGTTGAATTTGTTATAATAGAGTAAGAGTAGGATTTATGAAGTTCGAAAGTTCTATGTTAGGTTTTCTGCTTATTACCACAATCCTGAGTTGTGGTGGCAAAAAGGTGATAGATGCAAACAATGAGTGTTCCTACGAAGATCCCTGTCAGGATGGTTATCTATGTGTTGCAAGATCAGACGGTTCTCGCAAAGGAGACTGCAGGGCGCTGTGCAGTCAAGACACAGACTGTGCAGATGGATACAGTTGTACAGAGGTAGATGATAATAAGATGGCATGTGTTCCTACCAGTGAACTCTATGAGCATCTTGCGGATGATTGTACAGCCGATTCAGATTGTCTGCAGGGTTGGTGTGTCCAGTATAACGATGGATATACATGTGCAAAGAAGTGCACTGATAACTCCGATTGTATTGGTAATACTGTATGCAAGGGGACACAGGATACAGAGGGAAATATCTTAAAGGCATGTTTACCATAAAGAAATCTTTGATTGTATCAGGATGTTATTTGTTTGTTCTCCTGCTTCTGAATTGCAGTGGACCAGCTGATAGACCCTCTATCGATAAGATAGAATATCTCGGCCAGAATGGAACAGGATTATATTTTCACCTTAGGATCATAAAACCTGATAAAGATTTTTATACCGGCAATCTTTTAATCTATGTTGATGCTGGAGAAGAGACTACATCTGAGAGCTCTGGCAACTATTACTACCTCTACAAAAACACTCTAAATTTTTTTAGCAACAGTATTATTGTAAGTGATGATCCTACGGTAGCAGATCTTTTTTTAAGGATTAATAGCGATGATCTTGGCATATCAAGAGATCTTCTGAGCGATGGGACAAAGATAAGTTTGAAGTTTTTTATCGAAGATAAAGACGGCATCATGAGCAATCAGGCCTATGTAAATCTAAAACTTATCTACAGGTGAAAAGGTGAATGATGTAAGGGATGACAAAAAGAATGAATCATTTTTAACAGAATTAATAAAAAAGGTATTTCTGACAGGCCTTGGAGCAATCTATTTAACCGATGAATCCATAAGGGCCCTACTCAAAGAGATCAAGCTCCCCAAGGAGATGATTAACTATATCGTACAGCAATCGAATAATACCAAAAAGGAGCTTTTTCATATGTTTTCAAAGGAGTTCAGGGCCTTTCTTGAGACCATTGATCCTGCTGATCTTCTCAGGAATCTTATGGATGGTGCGGAACTTACGATATCGATAAAATTAAAGGCGCCAAAGAAAAGGAAAAAGACAAAATCATAATATTGTGACCATGAAGTCACTTTTTATCATCAATCCAAAGGCAAAGGGTAAAAGGGCATTAAGGACCTGGACAAAGATAAAAGATTTGCTCGATGAACAAAAGGTAGCCTATGATTACAGATTCACAGAAGAGGTAAACGATGCCACCTCAATTACAAAAGATGCCCTTTATAAAGGGTGCTACCATACCATTGTTGCTGTTGGCGGAGATGGTACAATAAATGAGGTAGTAAACGGCTTTTTTGGTGATTCAGGAAAACCCATTGATAGCGAATGTGCCTTCGCCTTTGTACCCTGCGGAACGGGCTGTGATTTTGCTAAGACCTTTCAAAATCCTCCTGACTGGGAATCCTTTTTTAAATCCGCAATGAGTGGCAATACCAGAATGATAGATGTAGGTCTTGTGCAAATGAGTGATCGTGGGACAAAAAAGAGATATATTCGATATTTTATAAATGTTGCAGGTTTTGGAATAGAGTCTGAGGTAGTATATAGAGTAAACAGGAGCTCAAAGTTGTTTGGAGGCAGGCTTTCCTTTTTGATAGCAACTGTTAGATCACTCATCAGCTATCGACCTGTTGAGGTTAAAATAAGCGTTGATGGTGTCTCTCAATACAGTGGCAGGGTCTTAAATGTGGCTGTAGCAAATGGTAGATATTTTGGTGCAGGAATGTGTATATCCCCAGACTCATCTCCCTTTGACGGAAATCTTGATTGTATTATTATAGAGCCTGACAGGCCAATTGAGATGATGAAGGGTTTAAGAAAGATATACAGTGGCGATCATCTTGACCTTGAAGGTGTAAAGGCTATAAAAGGCAAAGACCTTTTTGTTGAGTCAGAGGTCCCTATGGTGATAGATATTGATGGTGAGGATACATATTTTTTGCCTGCTCAATTCAGGTTGATCGAAGGTGCAATAAAGATTAAGGTGCCTGAGCAATGACAGATATAGAATACATCTGCAGGGTCCTTGAGGCATGCATACTTACCTCAAAAAGACCTTTAGATCTAAAAGATTTCAAAAGAATCTTTGAGGGTAAGGGTGTGACAGAAGAGGAAATAACCGATGCGTTGAACAGGTTATTTGATAAGTACAACAAAGAAAAAAGTGGGATTGTTATCAGAAATCAAAAGGGTAGATATTTCTTTACCAACTCTGAAGATACCTCAGAGTTTATTCTGAGGATGGATCGTTCTCTTAGGATAGAATTATCGAGGGCTGCATGGGAGGTTCTTTCTATATTGTGTTTTAGACAGCCGATTACACGTGCAGAGATTGATGAAATAAGAGGTGTAGATTCGAGTACTGCCTTAAGGACGCTTCTTGAGCATGGTCTTGTACGTATTGCAGGCAGAAAGGATACACCAGGAAGACCTGCTCTCTTTAAGACCACAGATAGAGTGCTAAGTCTATTGAACATAGAATCACTTGATGAGCTCTATGAACTTCAATCAATAATCCAGAAAGAGTCTGAAGGGACGGGGATAGAAATAGCAAATGAAAGGTTGATAGAAGAATTGATTGGTAATCCTGACAACTCACAGATTGAAAGAGTGAGGGATGAGATAGGTGATAAGATTCTGGCTATAGAGGATCAGCTTAAACAGCTATCCAGTATTAATAAAAAGACAAAAGACTCTATTCTGGAACACATTGAAGATAGGGAGCAACCCGATGAAGATCATTAACATTATCGTGTTGCTGTATACGGTGTTTTCGATAATGCAAGCTGCATGGTCATTTAATCTTGAGACTGTAAAGGATGGATATCCAAGCTTCTGGGGGATTGAAGATATACCTGTAAAATACTATGTTAATTCGAGAGGTACAGAGGATATAGATGGTGAACGGGAGTTTCAAATCATACAGTATGCCTTTTCTGTATGGGAGAAACCTGAGTGTTCGTACATCAGCTTTCAATATGCAGGTAAGACCGACAATGAGACAGTTGGCTATAACCCTGAATCTGATAACAATATGAATCTAATTATATTCAGAGACTCTTCATGGGTATATGATCCAGCTGTTATCGCCTTGACAACAGTTACAGCAGTATCAGAATCAAGTAAGAATTTTGTAGGTCAGATCCTTGATGCAGATATAGAGCTGAATGATATCGGTTATTCCTTTTCTGATGATCCATCAACAGGCACGGGTACCATCCATTTAATGAGTGTACTTGTTCATGAGATTGGCCATTTAGTCGGTCTTGATCATAATCCTGACAATCCAGACAGTACCATGTACCCTGATCTAACCTATAATGATGACAGTGCTTCTTCTCTTTCCGATGACGATATAGATGGACTTTGCTTCCTTTATCCAGATATGTATAAACCCGAGAAGAACTACGATATAACCTTTCAACTTATTGATCAGAGGGTAGTAAATGGCTGCTCTATGCAGAAACCTGACAATTTAGTTGCAATTTTTGTGTTTTGCAATATATTATTGTTGATTTTTAGGCGTTTCTGGAGGAGATTGTATGAGTAGAGAGATCACCATTTCAATACCAGAAGATCTATATGAACGGCTTATGTCAATTGCAGAAGAACATGGGATCAGCCTTGATGCAATTGTAACAATTTATTTGAGAGAAAAAACTGCCTGGTATGAGGTGGAGTCTCATACGGCAAAGAGAGATTTTGAACACGATACAGTTGACGAGGGCTTTGAACCAGACTATGAGATAGAAGAAGAAAAGGGCTACGAAGAGGAGTATGAAGAGGAGGCACCACCGTGGGAGGAGGAAGAAGAAGAGATTATGGAAGATGAAGATGAGGGCTTTGAAGAAATAGAGGAGGAAGAGGAAGAACCACCACAGATATTGATAGTTTCCATAGAGGATGGTGAGACCAAAAAGGTCTCAAAGAGTAGGTTTATAATTGGAAGGGGTAAGAAATCTGATCTTGTGGTCAATTCAGCAAAGGTTTCAAGGGAACATGCGGTTATAATTAGAGAGCCTGATGGTTACTACATAGAGGATCTGGATTCCTCTAATGGTACATGGTATAACGACAAAAGGATAAAAAGAAGGAAGATCAAAGATGGTGATGAGTATATGATTTGTGACAAAAAGCTTA
>CAYSBA010000081.1:0-6445 GCA_964429075.1 uncultured bacterium | reverse complement strand
ATTATGAAAGCAGATAGTTAACCCTTTGTCTCCATTTATATAGTAAGCAGGGACTACATTCTCATGTAGATCGATGGAAACATGGACCTTTCCAAAGAGGCTGTGTAGAAGATCCTGAATGTCCTGTGCTGAAACAAGGTTTGGTAAGACAGTATAAAAGAGTGAGAGTGAGCAGAATAGAGCTTTGTCCGCAGTTGCAGGTGACCTGCACTTTGCTGCAGCAAAATTGAACACCCACTCCTTGTCAACCGATTTTATCAGGAGTCCTCTTTCTAAGAATTTTATCCTGTAGGACTTAAAATAACTGTCGCCTTCTTGTTCAATCTGTATAAGGACCTCAGACGGCAGTCCCTTTAGAACCGATTTCTGTCTGGCAATAAATATCTCAGGAGGTCTGAGATATGAAAGAAGTATTGTGACTGTAAGAAGTAATGCCTTCATATATCATCTTTACCAGAAAAAAACCAGCTGTTTGCTTCATAGAGTCCAGAAGGTGTACCAGTATCAAAGTATTTATCTTTGAAGATATAGGCCCTCAGGTTTTTTACACCTCTAAAAGCATCTGTAAGCTGTACTTCTCCTCCTCTACCTGGTCGTATTGTTCTTAAATTTTTAAGTATTTTATTGCTTAGAAGGTATCTACCAACAATTGCAAGGTTTGATGGTGCATCCTCTTTGTTTGGCTTTTCAACAGCGTCTAACACAGAAATACCATCTTTATTCTCTTTAAAACTGATCACTCCATAGGATTCAATCTCTGAACTTTTGACCGGGGTAACCATAAGACAACCAGAAGCAGAGGTATTAAGAACAATAGATTTCATCTTTTGAAAGTGGTATTTCATATTACATGCAGTTATAAAATCTGGTAGCATTATATAGACATAACCACTCTCTTTGATTTTAAGGGAGTCTTCGGCAAGAAGAATGGCATCTCCGAGACCTTTTGGATCTTCCTGATACACAAATGATATCTCAATTTTATTTAAGATATTTTTTATGTTTGTTATTTCTTCTTTCTTAGGCAATGTTTCTTTCTCATAATCAAAGGAAAAAAAAGTCTCAATTAGGTGTTTGCGTCTGGATGTTACCACAACTATTTGTTCAAAACCGCACTCTACAGCCTCTTTTACTATGAAATATAATACCGGGTAGGGACCTATAGGTGCTAACTCCTTCGGACAAAAGAGAGAAAAGGGATAAAATCGGCTTCCAAGGCCAGCACAGGGGACGATACATGTCTTCATAGAAACAGACTCTCCCTTACTCTTGAGATTACCTTGATTGCAATTTCTTTTGCCCTTTTTGCCCCCTCATTCATTATCTCTTCAACCCTTTTTAGATCCTTTTCAATAACTGAACGTCTCTCTTTTATTGGCGCAAGTTCCCTTATTACTACATCTGCAACCTTTTCTTTTAGATGGCCATAGAGTAGTTTCCCACTATTGTAATCTTTGATCATCTCATTATAAACATCGTTATCGCCCAGTACCTTCAATATTTCAAAGAGGTTTTTTACCCCGGGACTCATCTCTTCTGGCCTTTCCTGTAGCCCCATATCTGTAACAGCTCTTTTTATCTTGCGTCTGATTGAGTTTTCATTTTCACTGATAGCTACATAGTGTGTCTCTCCAAGGCTTTTGCTCATCTTCTTTTCAGGGTCCTGGAAGGACTTAATACGAGGTATGTAACCTACGAGAGGTTTGGGGATAACAAAACCTGTATCATATTTGTTGTTAAAGCGTCTTGCAATTCTTCTTGCAAGCTCTATATGCTGTAGTTGATCCTCTCCAACAGGAACAAGCTCTGCATCATAGAGCAGTATATCAGCAGCCTGAAGTACAGGATATGTAAAAAGTCCTGCATTTACAAGGGATGTCATATTAGATTTTTCTTTGAATTGGGTCATCCTTTCAAGATCACCCATAGAGGTTGTGCAGGCAAGATACCAGGCAAGCTCGGTATGAAAGGGGACATCGGACTGATAAAAAAGGATTGTCCTTTTAGGGTCTATGCCACATGCCAGAAGGTCGATAGCAGTCTCTATCCTGTTTTTCTTTAACTCTTCCTTTTTGGGTAGCATCGTTAGTGCATGGAGATCTACAATAGAATAGATGCATTCATATTCATTCTGAAGTTCAACCCACCTCTTAATGGCACCGAGATAGTTGCCAAGATGGATTTTACCTGTAGGTTGTATGCCAGAAAATACACGCTTCATAAGATGGCAGGATAACAAAAGGACTCAAAATTTTCAACAGAGCTTTCCTTGAAAAGTAATAAACGTTATGGTATCTACAAAAGTGGATAATATATGCAAAATCACAACAGGAACAAAATAATCATACAGGACGACGAAGGACATACCGCTGAATTTGTGCTCAATGGGAATGAAGTCACAATAGGCAGATATGAAGGCAATCATATAAATCTTATTATGAGAAATGTTTCTCGTAAGCATGCAAGGATCTTCAAACATCAGGGTAGACTGTACATCGAAGATCTGAAGAGCTACAATGGAATTAAGATTGATGGACAACCGGTAAACGGTATCGCCCAGCTCAAACCCGGCTCTGTGGTAGAGATAGGCGATTATAAAATCCTACTCGAAGAGACAGACAACATAGAACAGATTAAAGAAAATACTTCTCCCTATATAATCATAAACAGGATATCTCAACAGGAGGAGTTGCCCGATACAGAAAAGACCCCAATTGAGTTAAAAACAGACCATGATCATTCAGAATTGGTTCCAAAGATCATTGTCAGAAACGGTCCTATGATGGGAAGGGCCTTTGAATTAACAAAGCGAGAAGTGATCCTTGGCAGTTCTGCTGATGCTGATATCACAATAGCAGATAACACCTTAAAACCATTACATATCCGTTTTACCTGGAATGGTGTCACCTATGAGGTTACAGATCTAACAGGTGAGGGTGATCTTACTGTAAATGGAAAAGAGACATATTCAACAGCTTTAAGCGATGGAGATTTCATAACAATTGGCAATACAAGGCTCTGTTACAATCCCACTGATGAGACTACAATAATCGAACAGAGAGAGGTCGAAACTTTTACCACAGATAAAGGGCAAACGATCCTTGCGACCGATTCACAAGCGGCTGTTCAAAAGAGAAAGATTACAAAGCATGTTCGTATAGGAATAGGTGCCGGTGTAGTGTTGCTATTGATTGTTGTTATTATCTGGATGCTTGGTAATGAGGGTTCAAAAAAGGTTGCTGTAAAGTCCACTCCGAGTATTAAGAAGAAAAGCGACAAAGCCATCGACAAGATGATGATACTCTCAAAAGTCCATAACTTTATGAAGGAAAAAAGATGGGAAGACTCTATAGCCCTTTTGAAAAAATTACAGAAAAAGGGTCTTACTGATGAAAATATTCAATCCCTTATTGATCAGGCAAAAAAGGAATTTGAGGTACAAAAGTCAATGAAACATGCAAAGGTTGCTGAACAGATGTCCGATTGGGATGAGGCTCTAAAGACCTACAATTCAATACCACAGGATAGTGTGTATTACAAAGAGGCTGTAGCAGGTTTTACAAGGGCCAAAAAAAATTTTATCAAAGAGCATCTAAAAGAGGCTGAAAGTGCCCTCAACAGTGGCGACCTAAATTCTGCTGAGGAACACTATCAGAAGGTCCTAGATATTGAAGGAGACAACGAAACAGCCCTTGCAGGCTTAAGAAGGATTATGATGCTTAGAAAAAAGCAGAAAAAGACAACACCCTCTCAAAAGGCATCAGAAAATAAAAAAATTGTAACAGCAACGGACAGGAAGAATTTAAAAACAAAATCAGAAAAACCTGAGATTAATACATATGAAGAGGCGAAAAGATTAAATAATCTTGCAGTTGAAGCAATAAGATCAGGAGAATTAAAAAAGGCAGTAAAACTCTTAAAGAGGGCAATCAAGCTTGAGCCAAAATTTGCTATCCTCTATCGCACACTTGGGGTGGCATATGCAAATTCTGGTGATATGGATAGTGGTGCCAAGGCCTATGAGATGTATATAAAGCTTGCACCAAATGCAAAAGATGCCCCACAGGTAAAAAAAATATTAGAACAGTATTATAGGTCAAAATAGATCTATGGACTTTAAAATACACTACAAAGATTCATTCTCTATGCTTGAGGTCAATATTAGAAGAGGAGAAACCCTGATCACAGAAAGCGGATCCATGGTTGCAATGGATGATGGGACCGAAATAAAGACCACTATAGGATCCTGGAAAGGGGGGGTTCTCGCTCGTATAATTGCCTTTTTGTATGCACTGGTTAGAAAATTTCTGGGTGGTGAGTCTTTTTTTATTAACAAATATAGCACTGTTGATGATACAAAGAAGGTTTTTATTGCGCCAAAGATACCAGGTTCTATAGTACACATAAAATTAGAAAATCAGAGTCTTATTGTGCAGGGTGGTTCTTTTCTGGCATGTTCTGGTGGAATCAGATTGAAGATAAAGTGGATGGGTTTTAGATCATTCTTTATGTGGGAGGGTTTATTTTTCCTTGAATTATCAGGAAATGGCGATCTGTGGTTGAACAGCTATGGTACAGTTGAAAAGATAGATCTAAAAAATACACTCATCGTTGATACCGGACATATAGTAGCCTTTGAACCCACCATTTCATATGCAATCCGTACTGTTGGTGGTATAAAGAGCACCCTTTTTTCAGGTGAAGGGCTTGTTGTCCAGTTCGATGGGAATGGTACTATCCTTATTCAATCACACAACATATCAGGGACAGTGGGCTGGATTACTCCATTACTTCCTGAATGAAAAAGATGCAGGCCAAGATAGTAAATAGACCAACCTATGCAAATGTTATTTTTACTTTGGAAAGAGGAGAGAGTATTGTTGCAGAAAGTGGTTCAATGATTACTATGACAGACTCAATCTCTGTAAAGACCATCTCCCATGCAACAGGTGGTGGAATCCTCAGGGGTTTAAAACGAATGTTAGCAGGTGAATCCTTTTTTAACAATATATACCGTGCTGAAGCTGACAATCAAAGAATCACAATTGCACCCTCCCTTTTAGGGGATGTTGTAGAAATTGACATACCTCCATCTGGGCTTGTAGTTCAGTCTGGAAGCTGGCTTGCCCATTATGGAGATATTACGATGGATACAAAATGGGGTGGTCTTAAGACCCTGCTTGGAGGTGAAGGTCTGTTTATGTTAAAGCTAACAGGCAGAGGTAGGGCATTTATAAATGCCTTTGGAGCTGTCAATAAGATCGATATAACAGATAGTTTTGTGGTAGATACAGGGCATATTGTGGCCTTTGATGGTAATATCGATTTTGAAATAAGACGTGTAGGGAACTGGTTTGCAACCTTCTTCTCAGGTGAGGGTTTTGTATGTAGATTCAGAGGGAAAGGCAGTGTATGGATTCAAACAAGAAATCCTGTTGAATTTGGTAGACTATTAGGCTCAAAATTACCACCGAGAAAGGAATAGAGGAGTAGGGTGATTTATGCAGTATAAGATAAACTTTAGCTCAACATTTTCAACCTTACACGTTGTGCTCGATGAGGGAGAGAGTATTGTGGCGGAAAGCGGAGCTATGGTCACAATGTCTGACGGTATTTCTATCAAGACACAGGCGCGTGGGGGTGTATTAAAGGCTCTCAAAAGATCCTTCCTTGGAGGTGAATCTATCTTCCAGAATACCTTTGAATCACATAAAAGGGGTGCTGAAATCAGACTTTCACCATCAATAATGGGACAGATTGTTGATTATCCTTTAAGTGGCAGTTTATATCTGGCAAGCTCTTCATATCTGGCCTCTTTGCCGTCAATTTTTATTGACACAAAATGGGAGGGTCTTAGAGGATTTTTTTCTGGCCAGGGCCTTTTTCTTTTAAAGGCAGAAGGAGAGGGTATTTTGTTTTTTAACTCCTACGGAGCTATTGAGCAGATTGAAGTAGATGGCAGTATGATTATAGATACAGGTCATATTGTGGCCTTTGAGCCTACCCTGAATTACATTGTAGAACCCTTTTCTGGTATAAAATCTTTTCTCTTTTCTGGTGAAGGTCTTGTGTGTCGTTTTTCTGGCAAGGGCAGGGTGTGGATACAGACAAGAAAACCTATAAGGCTGGCAGAATTCTTGCATCCTTTTAGAAGGGTGGAACGCACAGATCAGGACAGTGATTGACATCCTCAGCCTTCTAAGCCAGTACCTTTCACCCTATAATATTATCGAGAGGTGATTATGAGATGCTTGATCAAGTTATGCTATTTAATTGTAATATCTCTTTTTCTGTTAGATTGTGCTGTTTCTTATTCTGCGCTACAGACCGGTAGGGTCCTTGATAAAGGCGGTGTTGAGATGGGGGGTGGACTCGGTATTGGAGTTCCGATTACAACGATGAAAAAACTATACGACCAGGTAAACAGTTTTCAAAAAGAGTTAAA
>CAYSBA010000080.1:2059-6452 GCA_964429075.1 uncultured bacterium | reverse complement strand
ATGTAGAAGGCCAGAAAAAACTATTCCCTGCTGTATCTGGTAAAAGAAGACCCCTGGCATTGACCAACCCTGTATATCTGGACTATGACAGAGATGGTAATATTAATCCATAGTTTAAATCTCTACTGGAGGCAATATGAAGAGATTTATGCTTTTTATGATGTGGATTTTATTTTTAACCCTTCCCATATCCAACCTGCTGTCATGGGAGGGAGACGAAAACAGGCCAGATCCAGAACAACTTCTCAAAAGGGCAAAAGAGCTTGTCTCTGGTGAACAACTTGAAGGCAAAAGGATTGTTGTTAAAGAGGAAAAGAAAACAAAAGAGGAAAAAGAAAACAAAAATAATCCAGATTTCTTAGGCGCATGCAAACTTCTTGATAAGATCAACTTTGTTGCAGAGGATGCACCCGAGGACATAAAAGATTCAAAAAACTTTGCATCAAACACATATTTTAAGTGCGCCCTTTTGATGTTTCAGAAAAACAGACTTGCAAAGGCCAGAAGTTACCTAAAAAAGAGCATAAGGTTGGGTAAGGAAGATCAGGGGAGAAAGGAGTTAAGATTAAAAATAAAAAAACTTTATGGTCTCGATTATCTCAGGCTAAAAAATTATGAAATGGCGGTCACAACTCTATCTGAATACTATAAAGAGATGTCTGATGATGACGATGCAAAGCTCGCAATTGCCAAGGCCTATGCAGAGTGGGCAAAGGAGAGGCTAACTGCAAAAGACAGGGTAAAAGCAAAAGAATACGCCCAAAAATCTCTCAAATATGATCCCTTGAACAAAGAGGCCAAAGAGGTGCTGGATTCACTATCAGCCTATCCTACAATCGCTGTAATAATTGTATTGGTAGCAGTCCTTTTATTTGGTTTTGGCTGGTGGTATTCAAAAAAACGCAACGACCAATTTGATAAGGTGTGAGTCAGACTGAATGGGCGTATTATATATCGTTGCTACACCCATTGGCAATTTAGAAGACATCACCCTTCGTGCTATAAATACTCTTAAGGATGCCGATGTTATTCTCTGTGAAGACACAAGAAGAACAAAGATCTTAGTTGAACTGTATGCACCTAAAAAGAGACTTTTATCTTTTCACCAGCATTCAACCAAAAAAAAGATCGAAAAGATAAAAAAGCTCTTGCAGGAGGATAAAAAGATTGCCTATGTCTGTGATGCAGGAACACCTGGTATATCAGATCCTGGAGCAGATCTTGTAAAACTTGCAAGAGAGATTGGGATTGCTGTTGTACCTGTACCTGGTGTTTCTGCAATAAATGCTGCAATAAGTGTTTACGGTAAGGATATATCAAACTTTGTATTTCTTGGTTTTTTGCCAAGGAACAGAAAAAAGGCAGCAGAAAGGATTGTTAAATTTGCCCAATGTGCAGATGCATTGATAATATACGAGTCGCCAAATAGAGTCAAAGATATACTCAGACTAATTAAAGATACCATAGGTGATGTGAATGTTCTTGTTGCGCGGGAAATGACAAAGGTCTTTGAAGAATTCAGATGGGATTGCATTTCCAATCTACTTAAAGGTGATCTGAATGAAATTGGTGAATTCACCATAATTGTTGATACTCAAAATATAGGACAATCCATAGAAGATTCAGTCAACAAATCATTAAATCTTGTTGATGAGCTTATAAAAAAAGGGTTATCCCATCGTGATGCAGTTGCAATTGTATCACGGATCTTTGGTGTCTCTAAAAAAAGGCTATATGATCCCACAAAAAATCTGAATCAATCACAATAAAGCCTTTTGAGAACCTTTTCTTTCTGCCTATTTTTATACCTTTCGTGACTGTTTTCTCCAGAATTGTTCTGTAGATCTGTTTTAACATCAACAAGCTGAAATTCAACCTGAACATAGATAATTCTTCCATATTTATCGAGTAATGTCTCATCAAGTAGACACATCGATTTTGTTACTATTAGAGGAAGCTCACAGATGAAATTAATTATTCGATAGGTCTGTCCTGAAAACTCATTTACAAAGGGTGGTGCATATTCTTTTTTTCCTTTTTTTATTGCAAACTTTATGCGTTTTGCAATATCATCCGGGAGCTGCATAACAAAAGGTAACAGACACTCCAAAACATCAACAAGATTGTTTCTGGTCTGGTTGGGCACTACATAGTTATAGGGGATTAATGTATGAAATAGACCCCTTAACACAAAGGGTATATTTTCTATACTTTCCACAACAAGACGGTATCTGAGTTTATCAAATATCTGTGCTGCAAGTGTCTCTTTTTTGCATAACAGCTTTGTAACCATACTGTATTCTTTCTTTTTACCTCCTACAAAACTAACTAAACCTATCTGCTTGTCTTGAGAAAGCAGATCCACTGCTTCAATGATTCTATCTTCTATCAGGGCAAACATCTCTTTGTCACTCAGTGGAATCTTCATCTTTAATTTACCAGCATCTACATGATTGAGTACATTCATTATCTTAAGAGACATGCAGGCATTTTGTCTCATTTTGTTGTTATTTTTGTTTCGATTATTTAAATTCAGGTTGTAGAACAGAAGCTCTATCTCTGATGGATCTCTTACAATATCAGGCACATCTAGTCCAAGTTCCTCCTTCATGTATCGATTGGCACGTTTGTATAAAACGTATATCCTATTTCTGTCGGTTGGACTATTCAGATCAAAACCATTTACCTTGAGAAAGGATCTTATCTCAGCTTCAGAGACAAAAAAAAATCCAATACTATCAATTATGGATGTCCCCTGAAGAACCTGCCTTATGCCCTCTATTTCATATGGAGTCAGTTTCATAGGTTAAATATTCCCTTACAAAACCTGTTTGTCAAGATGGCTTTGACAAAAGTAAAAATCTTTCATAATATTGTATTTATGGGTGAAAAAGAAAGAAGAAGATTTAAAAGAAAAGAGGCACTTATTTGTGTTGATTATGAAAATGCAGAACAATTTCTCAGAGATTATGCAATTAATATCTCTCTGGGAGGCATCTTCCTTCAGACAGACTCTCCCCTACCTGTTGGCACAACCCTTAAACTCTTTTTTTCCATCCCTGAACTTGATGACTTAATTGAAACAACGGGAGAAGTGGTATGGGTAAAAAAATCCGAAAATGGCAACAAAGGTGGGATGGGGATCAGATTCAATGATCTGACTGATGAGGCAAAAGAGAAACTTGAACGTGTATTAAACCTTCTATAAAATAACTACTGAGGTGGTATCTTGCAGCTAAAGTCTGTCATAATCATTGTACTTGCGGTCCTTTTTGTGCTTGCATGGGGATTCCTCAGAATAAGGTATAAAGGACTTCATGTAAGGGCAAAAGATTGGCTTGATAAAAATGACAAAAATAGAGAAATTACACCTCTCAACAATACAACCAAATATGTTGCATTTGGTTTGTTGCTTGTAGCAGCAGGCGTACTTCTTTTTGCAGTAGTATTTGCTGCAATGTCAATAATAGCAAGATTTTAATCTGATTTAGCAAATCTAAGTATTATCTCTTTCAGACTCTTTGGATTTGCCCTACCCTTTGTGGCCTTCATTACCTGCCCCATGAAAAATCCAACAAGTTTCATCTCCCCGCCTTTTAATCTCTCAAACTCCTTTGGATTTTCTTCGAACACCTTTTTAACTATCTCTTCAAGTTCTTCTTTGTCTCCCACAATAGAAAGTCCCTTCTCTTCAACAATCTTTATGGGAGACTCTCCACTCTTTAATACCTGTGAAAATACATCTTTTGCAGTAAGGTTATTTATCTTTCCCGATTTTAAAAGAACTATTAATTCTGCTAGGTATTCTGCCCTGATTGGCATATTTACAGATACAAGGTTTTCAAACTTAAGTTCTCTGAGTAGCTCTGATATAATCCAGTTTGCTGCCATTCTTGGATCATTGCATCTTTTGACAACCTCTTCAAAATAGTCTGAAAGTGTCCTGTGAGATATTAGAATATCTATATCATATCTCCTAAGACCATACTCTCTTGCAAATCTTTCTGCCTTTTCCCATGGAAGCTCCGGGAAGTTTTCCTTTGCATCATTTAAGATAGCTTCATCAACTATGACAGATGGGAGATCTGGATCTGGAAAATATCTATAGTCTGATGCTGTCTCTTTGCGTCTCATTGTGAATGTCATCTGCTTTGAGGTGTCCCATAGTCTTGTCTCCTGAACAATCTCACCACCCTGCTCTATCTCAAATATCTGGCGTTTGATTTCATACTCAAGGGCATCTTCTATGAATTTAAATGAATTCATATTCTTAAGTTCTACTTTAACTCCAAGCTCATTACTTCCTTTAATCCTTACAGAAACATTTGCATCACATCTGAATGATCCCTCCTGCATATTACCATCACAGACACCAAGATACATAAGTACACTT
>CAYSBA010000080.1:0-2049 GCA_964429075.1 uncultured bacterium | reverse complement strand
CTTCTAAGTCTTTTAAGATACAATTTCGCTTCAATGGGTGAGTGTATTTCAGGTTCTGAAACAATCTCTATCAGTGGAACACCGGTTCTGTTAAAATCAACAAGACTATAACCCTGCTGAGGATGATGCATATTCTTACCAGCATCCTCTTCGAGATGCAAACGTGTAATGCCAATCTTTCTGGGTCCCTTTTCTGATTCAATTATTAAATATCCATGTTCTGCAATAGGTACGGCATACTGTGAAATTTGATACCCCTTTGGAAGGTCTGGATAAAAATAGTTTTTACGTTCAAAAATACTCTTTTTGTTAATATGCATGTTTAGAGCAATGGCAGCCCTTGTTGCCATCACAACAGCCTCTCTATTTGTCCTTGGAAGAACACCAGGCTGTCCGGTACATATAGGACAGATGTTAGTGTTGGGCTCATCACCAAAATTTGTAGAACAACTACAAAAGAGTTTACTCTCTGTCAGAAGCTGAGCATGAACCTCCAGACCTATGACTGCCTCATATTTTTCAAAAATATCTTTCATATATCATACTGCGATCAAAGTCTAAAATCTCTTCTATAGACAGTGATACTGCAAGAAGAGTTTCATCTTTTTTTCTTTTTGCAATCAATTGTATCCCTGCGGGCAGAGAGTTTATAGTGCCTGCAGGCAGTGAGATGGCAGGCAATCCAGCAAGACTTGCGGGTACGGTCAGTATGTCAGATCTATACATCTCTAATGGATCATTTATCTTTTCTCCAAGTTTAAAAGCAACTGTAGGAGTTGTGGGTATTAATAAAAGATCACATTCTTCAAATATGGCATTAAATTCCTCAATAATCTTCGTCCTTGCCTTTGCAGCCTTGAGAAAATAGTCCTCAAAATATCCTGCAGAAAGACAGAATGTCCCTATAAGTATCCTCCTTTTTACCTCACTACCAAACCCCTCTGTTCTCGTTCTTTTGTACATAAGATCGAGATTTTGCTCAGATTTACGGAACCCATATCTAATACCATCAAATCGAGCAAGGTTTGAGCTTGCCTCAGAAGGTGCAATTACATAGTATGCTGGCAGTGCATACTTTAGTGAAGGTAGATTGCATTCAACTATTATACCACCTGCAGTTTCTATGTCACGAAGCACTCTGTTATATAGAGACACAATATCTTTATCTGCACCAATTCCTTCGAGATCTGAAAGAACACCGATTCTAACTCCTTTGATATCTTTTTGTTTAAGGCTACCACTTATGGTACCAAGGGTGGCTGTTGGATCCATACCATCCTTACCTGATATGGCAGATGCAACTATCCATGCATCTTCTACGCTCCTTGCAAGTACTCCTGCCTGATCAAGCGAAGATGCAAAGGCGATCATGCCAAACCTTGAAATTCTCCCATAGCTCGGTTTAAACCCAACGACTCCACAAAAGGAGGCTGGTTGTCTTATTGATCCACCAGTATCAGTTCCAATAGAGAAAAGCGTCAAACCACTGGCAACAGATGCAGCACTACCGCCGCTTGATCCACCAGGTACCCTTGTTGTGTCCCAGGGATTCTTTGCAGGCCCAAAGGCTGAATGTTCTGTTGAAGATCCCATAGCAAATTCATCCATATTCTGTTTGGCAACAAGGGGTGCACCCAATTTTTTCAGTCTATCTGTTACTGTTGATTCATACATGGGGATATAATTGCTAATTATCTTTGAGCCACAGGTGGTTTTTATCCCCTCTGTACAGAATATATCCTTTGCACCATATACAATGCCATCGAGTATGCCAAATGACTCATCTTTCAAAAATCTCTTTTCACTATCCCTTGCAGAATCAAGGGCCTGATCAAAGGTATCTGTAATATTAACATTTAGTTGTTTTTGATACTGTTCGTTCCTTTTTATAAAAAATTCAGCCACTTCAACAGGAGAGAGTTGTTTTGCCCTAAAAAGCCTGTTTAACTCTGCTATGGTTGTATTTAAAAGTTCTTTCATTTTAGTATTGCAGGGACTTTGAATAGAGAACCATCTTTATCTGGTGCATTATTTAGAATACCCTCTTTG
>CAYSBA010000079.1:0-6488 GCA_964429075.1 uncultured bacterium | reverse complement strand
GTTTATTACTAACCTCCTTATGTTTTCTTTCAGGGAAGGTAAGTATATGGCTTAAATTAATTTCAAATCGGATAGATTATAAAATTTTTCTTCTTAAACGTTGGAAAGCAGTGGTATATATGTTTTTAGTCACTCATCGTATAGAAATTTTGAAACGTTATCGAGGTTATAAAGATATATATTCTACTTTCTGATAGATAAGTTTTTACACTCAAAGATAGTGTTAAATAAAAAAAGGCGGCCTGAAAAAGCCGCCCCTTTTGTAACCTGTATGAATTTATGAATAATTGTCGTTACTTAATCTCGCACAGTGGGCTCGGATTTTTATCAGATGGACTGCTGCATGCAAGGGTGCTGAATCTTGTAATAAGTGGTACCATATAATCCATATCATTTCCATTGAATTCCACAAGATCATCGAGGGTGATTCCATCCAGAAGATCTATCCTCGGTTCGTCTGAGTCTTTAAACGGAGCAGCCTCAGAGAAGTCTGGTAGAGTCACAGATGTATTGTCAAGACTAGAATATATTATCCAATCCCTACCTGTATTGTTGTCGTTGAGAACAAGGCGGTATATCTTGGCGGTGTTGTCAGCAGTGGCAAAGGTAAACGTATCTGTGGCACTGTCCCAGCTTGAACCCTCTGCAAGGCCAAGGTAGTTGTCTGTAAACTCAACTGTACCGTGATCTTTAATACTATCGAGGAATTTCACAAGGCCACTTGTTGACAGATTTCCCGAGCCCCCAAATGATGAGAAGGATATGGCAAGCGATACAGCAAGATACTGACTCTCTTCAATACCATGATGGTTTGCAGCCATGGCTACAGACATTGGATCGTCGATCTTGCCGTTAGGTGTATCATTGCTGTCTTTTGAGTCTACACCAGCAGTAAGACCGAGTACCACAAGACCCCTTCCGGGAACCTCAGAGCCTATTAGTGTGAGGGCGCCATCAGTCCATGTGCCACCAAATTTTGGCAATTCAGGCACTGTAACATCTAAATTTAATGTAAGAGGTTGATCAACCTTGAAGGTCATCTGCTTGAATTTTGAGTAATCAGGTATCATCTCTGATGTATCACCATTTGCATTTATATCGTCTGTATCCGGTACCCTTGGATAAAAATCTATATGAACCTCAGGCTTAACAAAATGCCAGAATTTCTGGAATATTGGCAATAGCTGTGAAATGAGTTTACCGGCAACCTCGCCCACATTGTCACCGATGTTATCAGAGTTTTCTAAAAGAGGTGATACAATATCAAGTATGGTCTGCAATTCCTCTACTCCAGCTGTCCCCCAAACGACGGTTACATCACTCTCACTTTCAGCATAGGCAGTCTCTTTGTACCAAGTGTTTAGACCTATTGCGATGCCATTGGGCAGTGTAACATTTGTGTCAAAGGCCTCGATATACACATTGACCATCTCTCCAAGCAGTACGTTGAAATTTAGGTCCATCAGGTTGCCGTATATGCTCGTACCAACAAGTCCAAGCTTTACAGTACAACTCTTGCAGGTTGCCTGTGGATTAGAGAGGTCAAATTTACCACCTACACCGCCTGCGAGGTCAGAAGGACGTTTTTTGAGTGCAATGAGTAGGTCGGTAGAGTTTGTTCCCAGTACGCTAACATAATTATAATCGTCATGAAAAACATGGACATCTAAGGGTGCGGAGACTCCACTAACTTCAGCAATTCCATCGTTGTCGGTTGTTACTTCATTGCCATTAACTATAACCTTTGCACCAGAGACAGGGTTATCTGTGTTTTCGTCAACAACTACAACCCTGACCCCACCTGCAGATCCGATTACCGTTACGGTCTTTGAACAGGTGACAGACTCATTTCCAGAAACAGAAGCAGTTATGTCTGCCTGTCCGGCCGATACGCCCGTTGCGGTTCCATCATCTGCCACATCGAGGACACTGGAATCTGTACTGCTCCATACAAAATCCTGACCGGCGATTACATTACCATCTGCGTCAAGTGCAATGGCATGGAATTTAAAGGATGCATCGGTATGTAAGACAGTTTTTCTGTCAGTGATGATGCAGGAAGCAACATCGCTTGCAGGTTGTGGATATTGGCACTGACCATTAATACATTTGTAGTTGCCACCACAGTCTGCGTTGGAACTGCAGTCTGAACTGCAGAGTCCTGTTTGCATGTCACAGTAAAAAGGATCTTTGCAATCAGAATTGGAGCTGCAGGTGATATCTGCACATTTGTGAGTCCAGATATCACAGGCAAGTCCGCTGCAACAATCTGTATGTTTTTCACAGGATTCGCCTTCCTTGGCACATATATTGCCATTATTATTGCAATTTCCATCAGTACAGTTGTCATTTGTGTCATTTGAGCTGCTACTACTTGAGCAAGAAATAAATATAAACAAAAAGACACCAAAAAAAGAGATTGTTAGAGCTTTCTTCCACACCATTTAGACCTCCATTTTTATGTTTAAATACGATACAATTATATCCTTGATACAACGATGTCTTAATAAAGTCAAGATCTTTTACACCTTGAAATGATACACATGCTGTGTTAATATCTGAAAAATTAATCCGGGGGTCTGTATGATTTTAAATAATTTCAAACAGGTATTTGCATTATTTCTCACACTACTTTTTGTAGGGATCTCGTGTGGACCCAAGGAGGGTACTCCAGAGTATTACCTGAAAAAGCTAAAATCTACTGATCCTGTTCAGGCGGAAAGGGCTCTGGATAGATTAATCGATATGAAGTATGAAAAGGCCATCCCTGATATGATGTTGCTCTTTTCAGCGGGTAAATTTAAGGGCAAAATTGCGCTCTTTGTGGCAAGAATGGGGAAAAAAGAGCTTGCATCAGAGTTGATCAAAGGTATAGATTTTACAGTAACCTCTGATGCTACCAAAGAGGGAAGAAAAAAGGCAACTGACAATGCTAAGATTGCAGAGGCACTCGGTATGATGCATGTGGAGGAGGCTGTAAAGCCACTTATACAACTTACTAAAAGTCCTATAAACTATGTACAGCTTGCAGCAATAAGGGCACTTGGTGAACTTGGAAAAGAGAGCGCTGTAGACTATCTTTTGAGTTATATAGATAACGAAAATGTCAATCCCTTTATTGTAAAAAATGCAATAATATCACTGGGCAATATCGGGAGCCCAAAGGCTTGTAAAAAATTGATAAAGGCACTCTTTGTGGAAAGACCTGGTGTCAGCTTTTATAGAGAGGCCAGCTTTTCTTTATTTCAAATTGGTAAGGCATGTAAGGATGATCTGATCAACGCATTTACAGACAAGGATCCGGAGATTAATAAATTAACCGAAGAGGTCCCTGGAAAACCAAAGATTTTCAAAGCAGCGATATATGCCAAGCTTGCAGTTATATTAGGAGATCTTAGACTCACAGAGGCATCTGATTTATTGAGGAAGAAGCTCACATACAAAGACCCAACCGGTGCCTTTGATCTTACGGTGCTTGTCCAGATAAACAGCGCAGAGGCCCTTGGAAAGATAGGTGATAAAAGGGCCGTACCTTTGGTTTCAAAGATGTTAAAAGTAGAAGATGAAACTGTTCGAGAAAAGGCTGCAACAGCACTCACCCTTATAGGCGATCGTTCTGCCCTTGGACCACTCTTTAAATATATCGGGCTTGGTAGTGTTTCAATGAAGAAGTTTGCAATAGACGCAATAACAAATATTGGTGACCAAAGGGAGATTCCAAAAGTCAAAAAACTCATTGGCAGGGAAAAGGATGAGAAAGCAAAGGCCTTTTTTGAAAAGGCCATACAAAGACTTGAAGCAGCCAAAGAGTGTAAGAAAGATATAAAATGCTGGACTGGTAAGCTGAAGGATAACAGATGGCGTGTAAGAGAAAAGGCAGCTTATGTACTTGGACATCTGGGAGCAAAAGAGGCAATAGATGAGCTTTTGAAACTCATAGATGATAAAAACAATAAGGTTCGTTATGCCGTATACTGGGCGCTTGAAACACTCGGTTGCGACAGAGGACAGGAGAAGATGAAGTCTGTTTTGGATAAAGAAAAGGGTAAGATGAAGTATATCAAGATAGATGAAGATCTAAAGAGGCTCTATGTCAACACAAAGAGAAGGGCTAAGGGATAATCAACAGGTTTTTGTCTGTCTTGTTACCGCACCGGCTGGATCAGGCAGAGAGATTGCAAAAAAGATCGTTAATAAGCATCTTTGTGCCTGTGTAAATGTACTGCCTGGGATCACCTCTTTTTACTTCTGGGAGAAAAGGCTCTGTGAGGATGAGGAGGAACTTCTGGTAATAAAGACCACAAAGGACAGGTTAAATGAACTGTTTAATGAGATAGAGAGGGTCCACCCCTACACTGTTCCTGAATATCTTGTGCTTCCAGTGGTTTCAGGATCGGGTAGCTATCTCGACTGGGTGAAGGAGTCTGTAAAATAAGGGCCCTGTTGTGACAGCAAACAAAGCCAACCTAGCACTGCCCTTTGTAGCTTCTATGGGGCAGGAGATAGATCTTGTGGAGAAGGCCACAAAAGAGGTCTTAAAAAGAGGGATCATAAAGAGCAAGCCCTATCTCTTCGATCGCTATTCTGGATACTACAGAGATGAAATGGGAGAGGGTCTTTACAAGATCCTCTATGTGGAATCCTCGCTTGTTGAACTCCACAGTCTCTTAGATCTAAAAAAAATGTGCATGGAGATAGAGAAAGGGTACGAAAGGGAGGGGAAAAGGAGGGTCAATCTGGATGCAGGTCTTCTTACCCTGGGTTCCCTTCTTCTTGCGTCAAGGAAGGTTGCATACCATAGAACACCCCTTGGCAGGGACCTTTATGTGGAGGTAACACTGATCTATGAGAGGGGGGATTTTATTGCCCTTCCCTGGACCTATCCCGACTACAAGACAAAGGAGGTAAAAGGATTTCTTAAGATCGCAAGAGAGAGGCTAAAGAAGCTGAGGAGGGAAAGAGGATGATCAGCATGACAGGCTTTGGGGATGCCAGTAGATCCATAGATGGTCTAGAGATCGAGACCAGAATACGGGGCTACAACGCAAAGACCTTAGAGATAAGAGTTGATCTTCCAGAGAGTGTAAAACACTTGGACAGGCCCATATATGAGATGGCAAAGGAGGCTGCCTGTAGAGGCAGTGTTATCATCAGAGTATATTTTCATATTACCGCAAGTTCGGATCGCAGGCTAAAAGAGGTGATAGCCAATTCGGTTGCAACCTACAGAGAGATCACCAAAACCATTGAAGATGACAAACCCTTTGTAAGAGAATTGAGTGTAAGATTAATATCAAAGATAGCCCTTGGACTTTTGACTGAAGATATAGATGAAGAGGCCATAATCGGATGTGTAAGGGATGCACTGGATTCCTTTGTGGAATACAGAAAGAGGGAGGGCAGGGAAATAAAGGCGCTGATAGATGAAAAACTAAAAAGGCTTGAGGACCACCTTTGTGAGATTACCCATAAGCTCGATGATGCATACAGAAGTATAGAGCAAAAACTCACAGATCAGATAAAAAGGGTTGCTGATTGGACAGAGGTGCCTCAACCTGTACTGTATGAAATCTCTAATCTGATAGAGAGGCTGACTGTTACAGAGGAGCTCGATAGGATAAGGATTCATATAGAGGAGTTCAAGAGGCAGACCAACAGAGAAAGGTGCGGCAGGGCCCTTGATGTAATTTCTCAGGAGATATACAGGGAGCTAAATACTACATCAGCTAAGCTTCAGCACAGATACATAACCCCCCACATAGTTGAGATGAAAAGACTCGTTACCGACATCAGGGAACAGCTTGGGAATGTGGAATGAGGTTGGAGGCGGCTGCCGGATTCGAACCGGCGAATGGAGGTTTTGCAGACCTCTGCCTTACCGCTTGGCTAAGCCGCCTCTTTGGTGAAATCTTTAGATTAGATGTGTCGGTTTGTCAAGTGGCTGAGTTGTCTAAATTGTTTAATATTTTCTTTTGATAAAGGGTATGAATGACAGGCAAAAGGCCTATCTTACAGACTACCGCTCAATGAGTTCATGTATATCCTTTTTGTCTCAGATTCTGTGTAATAGCCAGTTGCATCACACCCGGTGTTGTGTATACGCATCTTTTTATCTGCGTTCATATAAAAGATGTAAAAATCATCACCACCCCAGAGAATCCTGAATGTATGGGGCAAGCAAGAGAGCATCAATTTTTGTTTCACATTAAGGTCTTGATCGAGGATGTAAAAGACATCTGAGACCATCATACCATAGACACTACCGGTCCATTCTATATGTTCCTGTCCAATGTATGCACCCTTTCCTTTAAAATATTTAATCTCCTTTATCTCGTGAGTATGGGGATAATAGTGGATCAAAATGTGTGAGGCCTCATCAAAGGTATCTCTATTAAACAGTATTAAAAAGTCATCACCCTTTTTCTGGGTATCTATCTTGCGTTTCCCTTCTTTTGTAATGTCTGTGGATATCTTGGAAATGATGTCTC
>CAYSBA010000078.1:0-6489 GCA_964429075.1 uncultured bacterium | reverse complement strand
ATCAAAAATTACTTGAACTTGCTGATGATGACATGCCTATCATGGATGCCTTTAAGCTGGTAGATCAGGTTCTTTATGATGCAGTGAGTGGTATCTCTGATATAATTACTTATAGTGGCCATATAAATGTGGATTTTGCTGATGTAAAAACAATAATGGAAAATAAGGGTATGGCCCTAATGGGTATAGGTACAGCAAGAGGTGAGGATAGAGCTGTTAAGGCAATGGAGGCTGCAATCAATAATCCTTTGATTGAGAATGCAAGTATTGAAGGAGCAAAAGGACTTCTTGTGAATATTCAGGGTCCTCAGGATATGGGAATCAGAGAAGTCGACAGAGCACTCACTCTTGTGTATGATCTTGTCCCTGACGATGCCACTGTTATATATGGCCACAGGATTGCACAGGAAATGCACGAGGAGGTAAAGATAACAGTTATTGCGACAGGTTTTGGTCAGGAGGAAACGAGACATATCCAGCAGGAATCCAATTCTGTTAGAGAAGAGAAGGTGGTAAGACCAACAGTTCCGGCACAGCTCGAAATAAATACTGATGTAATGAACAGAATCACTTCACCCGATAAACCTGTTGTAAGACAGGGCAATATAGATGCACCTGCCTATCTTAGATTCAGATCTGGACGAGACGATTGATCAGTAACTCTACCACTGTATAGGCTTTTGCCCCTACTGTCCTGAAGGCGTCCCTGCAGGCAAGGCACGAGGTTGCAACGGGGAGTGAGAGATCGTGGGTACCAAGTCTCCATTTTGCAATGACCCTCCTCTTTTCCTCTACTCCCTTGGTGTATCTATAGTAGGTTCCGTTGCCACAGCAAGGGGCGTCTTCTCTGTTTTCTGGAAAATCCAGTACATGGAATCCGAGCACCTTGAGTATCTCTCTTGGTTGTTCTGTTATAGTAAGATATCGTGCAAGATAGCATGGATCATGGTAATAAATACCTTCTGAACGTAACCCGGGGTCTATCCTGTCGATGTATTTATACAAAAACGATGTAATGTGAAGAACCTCAATCCTGTTTGCAGGCAATATTTTCCTTAAAAAATATGTGCATTCCGAGCAGAGAGTAACTACAGTCCTGTATGAAGAGAACATATTGATCAGTTTTGATTTGTGTGTTTCAGCTTCTCTAAAAAAGCCAGATACCTCGAGCAGGTGCCCGCAGCATTGAAGTTTTTCAGGGAAGATCCCTACAAAGTCAACTTTGAATACCGCTTCCAGGATATCAATTAAAGGTTGTATTATATCTGGCTCTTTTTCTAGCACATAGCAGCCGGGGAAAATGACTGCTTTAAATCCAGGTGCGAGATAGATATTATCTATATACCTTTTTATGATTGAAAGATTATCACTCCCGGTTGGACTGCCATGTATCAGGATATTGTCTTTCATCTCTTCAATATGCTTCGGGATCATGCCCCTGAGTACAACCTCCTGTCTACCTGCAATAAAATTTGTCACACAGTCAATATGGTGTTCGCATGATGTGGTACACCTCATACAGTTAATACATCTATAAAGGGATTCAGAAATATCCTCATCCCAATCAATCAGATTTCTACCAAGTAAATAGAGTGCATACATTCTTGCCCATGGGGTATTATCCTCTCTTGGAAGAGAGTATGCAGCAGGACATACATCTCTACACAATTTGGGACAGAATGCACAAAATGAGCTATCTTCTAATACCTGTTCTATCATTAAAATGAAGTAAATTAACGGCTAAACAGGCCTGTAACCCGCTTCTTTTATAGCAATTTTTATATCTTCGATGCTTATTTTGGAATCCTCTTTTGCCTCCACAGTTACCTCGCTGGATTCAAGGGAGACTTCGCATTTTATTTTGTCTTCATCCAGAGACTCTACCTTGTTTTTTATTGTAGTCGCACAGCCATGACACTTCATGCCTTCAACCTTTAGCTGAAATTTTTTCATAGCTAACCCTTCTCCTGAATAGGTTTAATATAAAGAATCCTATTAACAAAATAGGAACAAGTGGATCTTTGTTGGAAGAGCTGCATCCACATCCGCTACTACCTTTTTCTTTTTTTATCTGTACATTTGAATTTGAATCGTTATCACAAGCATCTCCCTTGCCATCTGAATCTGAATCCTTTTGATCTGGATTGGCCACAACAGGACAGTTGTCCTGATCATTACATACTCCATCGGAATCGTAGTCAGGACAGCTTGAAGTTGTGCTACATGCATCTCCCTGTCCATCAGAGTCTGAGTCGATCTGGTCCGGATTGGGCACATCGGGACAGTTGTCACAGTAATCGCCTATCCCATCAGAGTCAGCATCTGCCTGATCTGGATTCGCAATAGATGGGCAATTATCACATGCATCACCATGTCCATCATCGTCAGCATCTTCTTGTGTTGGGTTGGGTGTTACAACACAGTTGTCCTGTCTGTCGAGTATCCCATCCTGATCTGTATCGTGATCCATATAGCACCTACCAAGTTTACAGTATGAACCAGCCGGACATGTTATGGCCTCGCAGTCATCAGGAATGCATTCACCATTATCACATACAAGGCCGGGACCACAGTCGACATTGTAACAGGGATCATACTGACACTCACCATTGACACAGCGTCTACCGGGTCTACAGTATACATTGTAGCAGGTTCTGTCTGAATCAACGCAATTCCCCTCTATACAGACCTGACCCTGATCACAGGATGTACAATCAACAAGACTCTTGCATTCCCCATTGTCACAATATTCGTTTTGATCACATGCCACATTCAGACATGGATCAGGAACACACTGACCGGAGATGCATTTTTCTCCATCCTGACATCCTGTTTCATAACAATCGATTGCTTCACAGTTAACATCCCATGAAGGATTACAGCTCGTTGAATTGTCAGACGCCCTTACCCTGCATATCTCATTATCACCACACTCTTTTTGACTGCAGGGATCTTCGCATTCTCCATCTACACAGTAATATCCATCGCTGCAGGTAATACCTGCACATAGGGCATCTTCAGGTACACATATGTCTCTTTTACATACCTGTCCGGAGGGGCAATCGCCCTGCTTACATTGTTTTGTACATATACCACACAGACAGAATTGTCCCCTCGGACAGAGGTCACCTTCATCAATGAACCCATCGCAGTCATCATCTATCCCATTACAGGTTTCTGTTGTTGGAAGTACTCCGCCTTCACAATCACCCCATGTTCCATCATCCTGACAGGTGGCTGTACCCACTGAACATGCACCTACATCATTACCACATGGTTTAGTCTCTCCAGGGGTACATGCGAAACAATCAGGATCTGCATTGTCAGTCAATCCGTCACAATCATTATCTATCCCATCATCACATACCTCATCCTGCCCGGTATCATCAACTATCCCATTGCAATCGTTGTCTCTTCCATCGCATATCTCTGTTGTAGGACCAATCTCTCCTTGACAGAACAGCTGTCCATTGAAGCATATGTATGTCCCATATTGACACTCTCCTTCGTCGCTTGTACCACAGGGTTGATTGAGCTGGGGATCAGATTCATCAACGACGCCGTTACAGTTGTTGTCCTTACCATCGCAGATCTCTTCTGCGTCAGGATGTACAGAAGGGTCAGAGTCATCACAATCTACGCAATCTTTGTAACCATCTCCATCATTATCTGTGCCAACATTTTCATCTATTTCACCATCACAGTCATTATCAATTCCATCACATACCTCTTCGGTAGGATTGAATTGTGCGTTACATTCTACCCCATCACCGGTCTGGTTACAAACATATACTCCAGTAGCAACACATCCACCCTGAGTCTTTGTGCACATTGTGTTTTTCTGGGGAAAATCTTCATCTATCTTGTTGTCGCAATCGTTATCTTTGTTGTCACAAATCTCCTGAAGACTCCTTTCTATTATCTCCTGAAGGGCCTGCTGTAACTGAGACTGGTTGTCTGCCTGATAGTAGTATGGAGCAGTGCTTCTCGCAGTATGACCGGCCTGTGCCATATTGTTAAGAACATTGGCATCAACACCAGATCCAAATCCCACAACATATGTATGGACGTGCTGGATATTGTTGTAAAGATTTGTAACAGCCTTAACCGGATCGTTAGTTACATCTGCTGCACATGTATCGGCACCATCAGTTATCAAAAGGAGAAAATTTCTTCTGTTTGGATCTTTAAGGTCTGGATACTGGTTCATTGTATTTATGGATGCTGCCATTGGAGTCATACCATCTGGAGAGGTGCTGTTTAAGGTACTCATTATTGAACTTGACGTGTTATCACCAACATTGACGTATATCTTACCTGAGCCGCAGTCGTTGTTTGATGGGAACATGCCCAGTCCGAATCTGGCCTTTTGACTGTAATTATTGAGGATAAAGTTTATTGCATTTACGGCACTTGACCATTTTTGACCCTGCATACTCCCAGACCTATCGAGGAGTATAAGGATGTTAGGTTTTTCACAGACCTGTGCATGGACCTCCACATTATACAATAGAATGAGGAGGGCAAGGGTAATGATTTTTTTAAGCATCTTCTTGCTCCTCCTTTTTATTTTTTTTAATACGAAAAATTAACATAAAGATAAATCCTCCTAATGCCGTGGGGAGATAGTTTGAATATCTTGCACAACCACCGCAATCCTCATCAACCTGACCATCACAATCGTTGTCAACTCCATCGTCGCAGGCCTCAGCAGCAGGTTGACCGGCAACTGCATTGCAAACAGTTCTTGTAGGATCGTTGGGGTCACAGATTATAAATCCTACGCTTTTACATGAGCCTACACCAACAGAACAGGAGCCACCAAGGGTAAAATCTTCATCTATCTGTCCGTCACAGTCGTTATCAATACCATCGCAGACTTCCTGTGAAGGTTGTGGTGCTGTGCATCCTACCCATTGACCCTGATAACATACCTCTGCACCCTCTCCACAGCCGTATGAGCAACTCCTTGTAAGTTCTTCATCAACCTGACCATCACAATCGTTATCTTTGCCGTCGCAGACCTCATTTTGTGGTGTCCCGGGATTTGCATCACAGATGGTTGTACGTTGTGTAACAGGTTCACAGATATACACCCCCTGTCTTTCACATTCACCCAGACCCACACTGCAGGGCTGCCCAAGATTCAAAAATATCTCATCTACCTGACCATCACAATTATTATCAAGCCCATCACAGAGTTCTGGTTGTGGAAGAACCTCACCATCGCAGGTCGTCCATGTCCCATTGATGCACTGCTTTTCACCTCCCACACACGGTCCTACTCCTTCTGTCCCATCAGGTCCATCATAACAGTGTACAGTCATTGGATTGCCATCCTGATCTTCATCTATCTGTCCGTCGCAATCGTTGTCTTTACCATCACAGATCTCTTCGTGTGGTTCTCCGGGTTCTACATTGCATATAACTCCCTCACCATCAGGGCTGCAAATATAAAATCCATCCCTCTTACACTCACCCACTCCCACACTGCACCCTGTGTTGAGGATTACAAAGTCTTCATCCACCTCACCATCACAATCATTATCTAAACCATCACAGAGCTCTGGTTCTGGTAGTGTTCCACCCTCGCATAGGCTCCATTTGCCATCAACACATTCTTGAGTCCCCTTGGAACAGGCACCAACATCCATACCACAATCCTTGGTCTGTCCGGTTGTACAGGTACATCCTTCATCGATAGAGCCATCACAATCGTTATCCAGATTGTCGTCGCATATCTCTTCTTGTGGGAACACAGCATTTTGACATTCTGTCCACTGTCCATTTGTACAGGTCTGCACTCCTTCTGTACATGTGCCAATGGGAGTACCACATGGTCTCTGTTCTCCTTCGTTAGAGCAGGCGCAAAGTTCATCTACTGAACCATCGCAGTCATTATCAAGCATGTCGCCACAATCATCAATTGGTAGAGGTTCAACGCCACCTATACAGTCGCTCCAGTTGCCATTTTCACATTTCTGGGTCCCCTCTTTGCAGATACCCATATTTTTACTGCAGGGACGTGTTTCTCCATTTACACATTCACAGCCTTCGTCGACCACACCATTACAATCGTTATCAAGACCATCGCAGTCTTCAATTGCTTCAGGGTACATAAGCGGATTTGAGTCATCACAGTCACCATCTTTTGCAGAGACACCATCACCGTCGTTATCGGCTTCAGAGATATCAACACATGCCTTTTTGTAGCATACCTTACCGGTAGGGCAATCT
The DNA here is from genome assembly GCA_964429075.1 of uncultured bacterium. GTDB lineage: Bacteria > CAYSBA01 > CAYSBA01 > CAYSBA01 > CAYSBA01 > CAYSBA01. The sequence continues at coordinate 252 of CAYSBA010000078.1, read as the reverse complement.
GCATCAGACTTACATGTGGTAGGTGGATGACTGTCACCACCACAATTAAAGATAAATAGAAAAACTAATGAAAATATTAGAGCTTTTAAGTATTTCATATACAAGCAATATCAGATATTTTGTCTTTGTCAAATAGGTAGCATGGACGATTGTAGTAGCTTAAGGACTATAAATAGTCTCTATAAAGTAATAACAAAAAATCTCGTTATTTCAATTGAATTTCTATGGAAAAAATATAAAAGATGACCTTTA
>CAYSBA010000077.1:0-6492 GCA_964429075.1 uncultured bacterium | reverse complement strand
AGATCTGAGAGGGAGCGATGCTTGTAATTGCTATAAACATGGTAAATATTACAAGGAGATATCGTTCCAATGGAAAGATGGGTAGATCTCTAAAATAATACAGAAGAAGTATTACAAGAAGCATCAGTATCCTTAAGGTTGTCAGATAAACCCTTTTGTTAAAAACAAAATAGGTAGTAAAGATCTTTTTAAGTCTCATGATGTAGACCTTTTAATGCAAGAGATTCACAACGATACTATTATACCGGTCAAGTCCAGCCGTTGTCAAACGAATTCCCGTATCATCTAACATTAGTAGCCCTTCATCAACAAGAAAACTGTATCTATCTATAACCTCTTTAAGGTGAGATATCTCATTCGGTATGTTAAAAGATTTCAGTTTTTTCCACAATGCACCCTTTTTTGTCCTCAGTGCCATAATGAGATATTCAACAAAGGCATCTTTCTCGTAAATTCTGCTGATCTTTGCATGGCTACCATACAGATACTCGCCAAGAGTCATTGGATGTTCAATCCGTATAAAGCCTCTTTTATAATTCAGATTGCCAACAGCCGAAGGCCCTATGCCTAACCAGTCTCCCATCTGCCAGTATAACATATTGTGTTTACAAAACTGATCCTGTTTTGAGAAATTTGAGACCTCGTATCTTAAAAGTTCCGATCGTTCTAAGACATCTAAAATCCTGCACCACTCCTCTTCTCTCTGTAAAAGTGAGGCCAGCAAACTCGTATTGTCTGTTTCAAGTTCATAAACAGAAATATGATCTATATCTAAGTATAGCAACTCTCTTATCTCCTCTGACACATCTCTATTTTCTACATTTACACCATAAATTATATCAGCACTGACACTTACATTTTTTCTTACAAGTTCTTTAATCACCCTTATGTTTAATATCTTATCACTCATCCTTTTGAGCCTTCTTAAGACTGAATCATTTAACGACTGTACACCCACACTGAATCTATTTATACCACATGATATAAGATCTTTTATCTTTGCAAAATCTTCTGGATTTAACTCGATTGTAATCTCAAATTCACCATCTGTTGCAAAGATTCTCAATATCTCATTGATTATTCTCTCTATATCATTGCAGGACAAAATAGATGGTGTGCCACCACCGAAATATATTGATTGAATCCAATGATCTTGTCTTAGTGATGAGAAATTCTTTAACTCCTGGATGTATCTGTCTATTAAACCTGATATTATTGAATCGTCGTAGTTTGTTACAGAGTAAAAGTGGCAGTAGGGACATCTCTTTCTGCAGAGAGGAACATGGATGTATATTCCGAGTGTTTTTTTCATAGATAGCTTTTGAATTTTTTATTTTTTCTGGTATCATTCATAACATGCAGATAAATAAAAGGGAACTTGAAGATCTATTCTTTAGCAGGGTATGTGCCCTTGGTGAGGCAGGCCTTGATTTTGATCTTGGTCAAGGGGAGTTTGAAAACATAAGAGTTAAAATTGAAAGAACATTAAGGAGATTAAAAAAGTTAAAGAATCGTCTGAAGAGTGCCGACATTGGAGCCAAAAGATCCGGAAAGATATCAAAAGAGGCATTAGAAAAAAAGATAAAAGATACTCAAACAAAGATAAACGCCATTAAAAAAGAGATGGATGGCATCAGAAAAAAACTTTTAACCCTGAATAAATCCATTCAGTATGTAGAAGAATCTATACAGAACATGGAGCATAAAATAGAGTCCTATAGGGCGGAGAATGAGATTACAAAGGCCAAGAATCTATCTGAGGCACTTAAGGCAGAACGTCTTAAGTATTTAAGGATGAGCAAACAGATTGAAGAGTTAAAAACACAGCTAAAGCGAGAAGAGGAACTTGAATTACTGGAAGATAAGCTTGATGAATTAAAAGAGACTTATGAGATAGATTTTGGTTCCAAAGATCCTAAAAAGGTCCTTCATGAAAGAATTGCAATCCTTGAGACGGAGATAGCAGAGCTATTTTTCGATTTTGGGATGGAGATATATCGTATAAGACCAAAAGAAAAGGAACTTTATTCATATTACGCAGATATAATAGAGGTAAAGGAATTACTAAAAGGTGTGGGTTAATAATCTTTCACGACTTAGATATCTTTTTTTAATCTACATTGTCCTTTTTGGATGTGGTCACAAAAAGAGTACCAACAATACATACTGTATAAATAGACTGGTATGCAATCCACCCCTTGTTGTTGGACATAGAGGAAATGTAGAGTTTGCACCCGGGAATACTCTTGTGGCCTTTCAGAAGGCCTATGAGCTTGGAGTGGATGGCGTAGAGCTCGATGTAAGACATACAAAAGATAATGCCCTTGTTGTATTTCATGATCCTACTGTCGACGCAAAGACCGATGGTCATGGTGCGGTAGATGAGCTGACGCTTGATGATATAAAAAAGCTAAATATTATTTCCCACTATGAGGGGGTGGAGGATCAGAAGATACCAACCTTCAAAGAGGCATTAGAATTTATAAAGGAACTTGGTAACCTGCTTGTGGATGTTGATATAAAGACAGATCACCTCGATGATATAGTCAATGAAATACTCAATACCGGAATGAAAGATCGTGTATTTCTCCTTGCAAAAGGGCTCGAAAAGGCCAAGTATCTCTCATCTCTGAATAGTGGGATTGCAATTATGGGACGGGCAGGTTCTTATGAGGAGGTAGAAGAATACATCAAGATAAAGGATTGTATACTGGTAGAGGTAGATATAGGCACTTTAACAAAAGAACAGATAGAACGTCTTGGCAAAGAAGGTATTGGTGTATTTGTTGATTCTCTCGGTCCATATGATCTTGCAGCAGATACCTATGGTCCTGAGAAATACAGAGATCTGGTTGATAAAGGTTTTCACATAATTCAGACTGATAGAGCCGAGCTGTTGATTGAATATCTAAGTTCTGTTGGAAAGAGGTAGTATATCAACTGTCTGGACTGTTTTGTTGGATCTCTTTCCGGGATTGTATTATTGAATCTGCAATGATTAGCAGTAAACCGATGGTGATAAATGAATCTGCCACATTAAATGTAGGCCAGTGCAGGCGTCCTATATAGAAGTCAAGAAAATCTATTACATATCCATAATTAAAGCGATCTACAAAATTACCAAGTGCACCACCACTGACACATCCCATAGCAAGTATAAGAAGAATATTGTCAGCTGGAACGGTTATTATAAACCAAATTAAGACTCCCACAGCAAATAGAGAGAGGGTGGGGAATAGCCAGCCTCTAATTTTATCTGATACACCTGCAAACATACCCCATGCACCATATGGATTCTCTACATAACGGATATCAAAAAATCCAGGAACAACCGACACTTTGCCAACTGGTAGGGGATGTCTTATTGTGTAAAAATCTTTAAAGCCCTTTTCCTGTTCTGTTTTAAATTTAAATGAGCTTAATTTACTTACAACCACAAACTTAGACCACTGATCAAAAACAAGGATTATAAGGGCCATAGAGAGGATAATCAGATACTTTCTCATCAAGTAATACCTACTTTAAGACTCTTAATATATCAAAGCATCTGTTGCAGACAGAGGGATATCCATCTTTGTCATCAACATCTGTTGAATAGTGCCAGCATCGAGCACATTTATTGCCTTTTGCCTTTTTTACTTCGATCTTAAGTTCTGTACTGGCTTTTTCAATCTTGAGGCCAGACAGGATCAACATCTCTCTTAGTTGGTCAATTCCAAAGGTATCAACAAGATCAAGATATTTTATATTGTCTGTCTTGATATATACCTGTGCATCGAGAGACTGACCTATGATACCCTCTTTTCTCTTTTTTTCAAGTTCAGAAAGAACAGCATCTCTCAGTTCAAAGAAACTATCCCAGTCAGAGTAGAATCTTTCATCCACCTTTAATTCTATGGGCCTTTGAAAATCAACTAAATGGATCGATTCTTCCCCGGTTTTTGGTAAATAACTCCATGCCTCATCGGTTGTAAATACAAGAATTGGAGCCAGGCATATTAACATATTTTTAATGGCAATATATACGGCAGTCTGGGCAGAACGTCTCCTTCTGTCATCAGGTAGAAGTACATAAAACCTTTCTTTTGTAACATCAAGGTAGAAAGAGCTTAAGACATTTATACATAGATTAAGGGTCTTATGATATATCTTATGAAATTCAAAAGAATCATATGCCTTTTTACATTCATCAACATATTTAAAAAGTCTGTCTAACATCCATTTATCGAGCAACTCGAGATCAGTAATATCTATACTGTCTTTCTCAGGATCAAAGTCAAACAAAACACCCAACATGTACCTTATGGTGTTTCTTATCTTTCGGTAGCTCTCTTTTAGTCTTGCAAAGATCTCCCTTGATATCTTTACGTCGCCAGTATAATCCTCATAGGATGCCCAGAGCCTAAATATTTCTGCACCAGATTCTTCAAGTAGTTCGGAGGGGGGGATAAAATTGCCCTGTGATTTACTTATCTTTTTCCCTTCACCATCAACGACAAAACCGTGGGTTAAAACAGCTCTGTAGGGTGCAGATCCTTTAGTTATAAGAGAATGTAAAAGAGATGTATGGAACCACCCTCTGTGTTGATCTGATCCCTCAAGGTAGAGATCAGCTGGCCAGTTAAGAGTCTCCTCTTTATCACAGACAGCGGTATGACTTACTCCTGAGTCAAACCATACATCAAGGATATCCATCTCTCTATCAAATTCCACTGCACCACATTCAGGACATCTATAATTGTCTGGCAGGAATCGGGTGCTCTCAACATTATCAAACCATATCTCGCTACCCTCTTTTTCAAATATATCAGCAACGTATGATATTAAAACAGGATCAACAATCAGTTTATCACAGCTTTTACACTTAAATGCAGGGATTGGCATACCCCATAGTCTCTGACGTGAAATGCACCAATCGGGTCTGGTTGCAAGCAGCCCAGATATGCGGTTTTTCCCCCATTCAGGGATCCATCTGACCTTATCAACCTCTCTAAGGGCATCTTCCCTGATTTTACTCTTAGTAACATCAATAAACCATTGTTCTGTAGCCCTGAAAATTACTGGATTTTTACACCGCCAGCAGTGCGGATAGGAGTGCATGGTTTGATCGTTTGGCCTGTTGAGAAGTACTCCCTTTTGATCCAGCATAGAAACAATCTTTTTATCAGCATCAAATACAAATTCTCCCTCCATCTCCTTATAATCCGATGTAAACCTGCCTGCTTCATCAACCGGAGAGTAGATATCAAGCCCATATTTTAGACCAACTATATAATCCTCTTCACCATGGCCAGGTGCAGTATGAACGCAACCGGTACCTCTTTCAACCGTTACATGATCACCAAATATAATCACAGAATCACAATCAAGAAAAGGATGTTGAAGTAAAAGTCCATCGAGAAAATCTGGTCTGAATATTTTTATAATCTTATACTGCATAAATCCGCAGTCCTTTACAAAATCCTCTATTAGATCTTCTGCAATAACAAAAAGATCTTTCTGATCATCAACCGCTATAACACTGTAACGAATATTGGGATTGAGAGCCACTGCAAGATTGGCAGGAAGTGTCCATGGGGTTGTTGTCCATATTACAACATATATTTCTCTATCATCTACACGCAATTGGTCCGGTACAGACTTCATCTTGAATTTGACATATATAGATGGAGAACTAATATTTTTATACTCGACCTCTGCTTCTGCAAGTGCTGTTCTGCAGGACCAGCACCAGTATACAGGTTTTTTTTGTTTATATAAGAGCCCTTTTTGTGCTACTTTGGCAAGTTCTCGAATTATCTGGGCCTCATAGGAGCGTTCCATAGTCAAATATGGCTTATCCCATCTTGCGATAACGCCAAAACGTTTAAATTCATCTCTCTGTATATCTATATAACGCCTTGCATAGTCCCTGCATGCCATTCGAAAGGTTACTGGATCTGGATTTTTGCCTTTCTGTTTGAATTCCTCTTCTACCTTAAGTTCTATGGGCAGGCCATGACAATCCCAGCCCGGTATAAAGTCGCAAAAATAGCCTGACATATTTTTGTATCGAACAACAATATCTTTTAGAATCTTGTTCAGGATTGTGCCCTGATGTATCCTGCCATTTGCATAGGGAGGACCATCATGTAGAACAAATTTCTTTCTATTTCTATTTTTTTCTAAGATCCTTCTGTATAGATCAATCTCTTCCCACTTTCTTATTATTTCTGGCTCCCTTTTTGCAAGATTTGCCTTCATAGGAAAATCTGTCTTTGGGAGATTGAGTGTATTTTTGTAGTTCATATTTACAAACCTCTCCAATAATTAATTACTATGGAGCTGAGGGGATTCGAACCCCCGGCCTTCGCGTTGCGAACGCGACGCTCTCCCGGCTGAGCTACAGCCCCATGGGCATCTTAGAATAACAAAACACACCCTTAATAGCAAGTATGCATGTAAAGTGATAAGGGTCATGGTAATTTGCAGTGGTAAGTTAAGGGTTAAGAG
>CAYSBA010000076.1:0-6493 GCA_964429075.1 uncultured bacterium | reverse complement strand
CTTTTTATATGATTTGTTTTTTGCTACCCTTTTTTACAGAAAAATTTAGACCTGATATGTTAAAAATACAGATTGCACTTGATTTGACATAGGTATATCTTGAAGTTATAAGGATTGTTAATTCTTTTGAGGTTAGAATTGGATCCTCTTTTTAGAGATCTTATACCATTTTTGTATCTTATCTGCGCTATATTGTATTCAATTCACTTTTTTGGTGAGGGTGAGCAGAGCGGGAAGATTGCAAGCCTTGTGACTTCCACTGTCGTTGTAATTCACATGCTTGTAATTGTTGAGGCAACCTATAGCCTTGGTTTCATTCCATTTACAGATATCTTCGGAGCAGTATCTATCTTTGCATGGTTTGCAGCCACAGCATACCTTTTGCTTGAATCTGCAATAGAGGATAGGGTCTTTGGTCAGCCTGTATTGAGCATTATATTTATATTCCTCATGCTTGGCTCAACAATTACAAGAACTCATGCCAGTAGAGAGCTTGTTTTTTCACCTGTATTCGAGATTCACGTTGCATCATCACTTTTTTCATATGTTGTATTTTTGTTTTCCAGCATAAGTGCAATTCTGTATATCCTTCTCTACAATGAGATAGCAAACAAGAGATTCGGTTTTTTCTTCAATAAGATACCTTCGCTGGATCTAATGGAGAAAGTCATATTCTATGGTAACCTTGTTGGTGTGGTTTTGCTTACAGTGGGGATAATATCAGGGATCAAGTGGTCATTCGATATCTGGAATAGATTTATTCTGGATCCTAAATTTTTAAATGTGATCATAAGTTGGTTAATATATACTGTACTTTTGGCAAGTCAAAGGATGGGAGTAATTTATGGGAAAAGGTCTGCATGGCTCACTATTGTTGCATTTGTGATTGTAATTATTAATTTCTTTACAACCGGTCTTCTGTTTCCATCGGTCCATGCATTTTGAGGAAGAAAAAGGGTGCGTATTATATGTTGTGGCATAAATTACAGAAGAACACCCCTTGAGATCAGGGAAAAAATAAGTGTGCCTGAGAAAGAATACAGGGACTTTGTCAGAGAGTTCTTAAAAGAGGGGGCATCCGAAGCAGTACTCATATCAACATGCAACAGAACTGAAACCTATCTTGTTGGCACTGATAGTGAGCTGTGTATAGAAATAGCCAAGAAGGTGCTATTTGATAGGGCCGTTCCGAGAGAGGTTATAAACAGTTATCTCTACATTAATATTGATATGGATGCCATACTACATCTTTTTAAGGTAGCTTCTGGTCTCGATTCTATGATAATTGGAGAACCTCAAATACTCGGACAGGTCAAGAGGGCATTTAAAATCGCAACAGAGTCTGGTACTGTAGGTCCATACCTTAATCAACTCTTTAGTATGGCCTTCAGGGCAGCCAAAGAAGCACGCACAAGGACCGCAATTGGTGAAGGTGCAATAAGCACAGGCTACGCAATCTTAGAGCTATCCAGGAGAATATTTGGTGCCATCGAAAAGACGGATGTCTGTTTAATCGGTGCAGGAGAGATAGCAGAAGATGTCATTACCTATTTTGCAGATCGTTCAAAGTCGCTTTTTGTAGCAAGCAGGACCTTTGAAAGGGCCAAGGAGTTTACTAAAAAATTTGGTGGTGTTCCAAAGGAGATGGAACAATTGCTTGAGAACCTTGACAAATTTGATGTTGTTATTTGCTCAACTGCATCTAAAAGCTATGTAATAACTGAAAGACACATCACCAGTGCTTCTAAAAAGAGAAAAAACAGAACAATGCTTGTTGTTGATCTATCTGTGCCACGAAATGTGGATCCAGAGTGTGCAGAGGTAGGGAATGTTTTTCTCTATACAGTAGATGATCTAAAGCGGGTTGTAGAAAAGAGTCTTGAGGCAAGACGTAAAGAGGCTAAGAAGGCCAGAGAGATTATTATAGAAATAGCAAAGGATTTCAATAATTGGTTACACACACGAAAGGTCTCACCGGCGATTAAGGCTGTCAGATTAACTGCAGAGGACATCAGGAAAAGGGAGTTTGAAGCCTTTTTCAGCGATAAGAATTTTACTCAAAATCAACTTGCATTGATTGATAAGTTCTCAAAGAGGCTAATGAATGAGTTTGTAAAACAATTCATTACAAAACTAAAGACCACACCAAATAGGGATAAGGCACTTGAGTATGCAAAGGCACTTGAAGATATGTTTAAAGAGATAAAAGGTGGGGAACAACAATGAAGATAAGACTTGGAACAAGAGGTAGCAGACTTGCAATGTGGCAGGCAGAAAGGGTAAAAAAAGAGCTCATAGATCATGGCCACAAGGTGGATATTATTCCTATCAGGACCGCAGGAGATAGAGATAGAAGTACCCCACTATGGCAGATAAAAACTGTAGGTGTGTTTGTAAAAGAGATACAGAGGGCACTTTTGGAGAGAAAGATTGATATAGCTGTTCATAGTGCAAAAGATATGCCAACAGATTCTCCAGATACAATAATACTTGCTGCTGTACTTGAGAGAGACTTCCCAAGGGACTGTCTTGTCAAACAGAAGGATAAGCCCTTTATTGAATATAAAGATCCAATATGTATTGGCACATCCTCCATGAGAAGAAAGACGCAGCTTTTTATTACGAAAAAAAATATCTGTTTCAAGGATCTGAGAGGAAATGTTGAGACAAGGTTAAAAAAATTGAGATCCAGTCAATTCGATATGATAGTAATGTCTGAGGCGGGCATTAAAAGAATGGAGATAGATCTAAGTGATCTTTTTGTTGAACCACTGTCTTATGATATCTGTGTCCCTGCTGCAGGACAGGGGATTGTGGCAATAGAGGCACTTGAAAACAATCATGAATTACTGGAAGTACTTAAAGGTATTGACAATGTTTGTTCCCATACTGCACTCAGGATAGAAAGAGATATACTTAGATCATTGGAGGGTGGCTGTAGGGCTCCTATTGCGGTACATGCGGAGAGAAAAAATGATGGGTGGACAATATGGTGCTGCATATCAACACCGGATGCTAAAAGGTTTATTAAATACAAAAGGTCATTTAGCAGCAATGATACAAAATATATAACAACAACGGTAATCAATGAGCTCGAATCCCAAGATGTTCACAGTATTGTTGAAGAGACACGCAGGTATATTATGAATCTCTAAAGAGCTTCTTTAACTGTCTAAGTGCCTGTCTTGTTCTCTGTCTATTTTCAACGAGTGCAAACCTGACATAACCTTCACCTGCATCACCAAAACCAATACCAGGGCTTACTGCTACATTATATCTACTAAGTAAGTATTTTGCAAAGGAGAGAGAATCTTTATCAATCTTCTCTGGTATCTTTGCCCATACAAACATTGTTGCTCTTGGCTTTTCGACATGCCAGCCTATATCGTTGAGCCCCTGTACAAGAAGGTCTCTTCTTTCTCTATATTTTTCTCTTATTGGTTCTATTAATTTTTCTCCCATTCTCATTGCTACGATTGCTGCAATCTGAATGGGTTGAAAGATACCATAATCGAGATAACTTTTTACCCTCGACAAGGCGTGGATAACCTTCTCATTCCCTACAACAAAACCAACTCTCCAGCCAGGCATATTATAGCTTTTTGACAATGAATAGCACTCTACTGCAATCTCTTTGGCTCCTTTTACCTGTAATATACTAGGTGATTTGTAGTCATCAAAACAAAGGTCTGCATAGGCATGATCGTGAATAACGAATAGATCGTATTTTCGTGCAAAGTCTATAACTGCCTCAAAGAAATCTAATTCAACAATCTGTGTTGTTGGGTTATGGGGAAAGTTTAAAAGTAGAAATCTTGGCCTTGGCCAGGTGTTTGAATAGATTTGCACAAGATTATTGAAGAACTTCTCAACAGTGTTGCCCATCTTGACCTTTGCAAGATGACCGCCTGCAATCACGACACCATGAGTGTGTATTGGATAGGACGGATCAGGTACAAGCACTACATCGCCAGGGGTTATTATGGCAAGTAAAAGATGTGCAAGCCCCTCTTTTGATCCAATTGTCACGATACATTCCTTTTCTGGATCGAGTTCCACTCCGAATCGCCGCTGATAGTAAAGCTGTATCTCTTTCCTAAGGCCGAATATTCCTCTTGAGATTGAGTATCTGTGATTCTTAGGATTATTTACTGCTTCAATCAATTTTCTTACAACCGGTTCTGGTGTTGCACCGTCAGGATTTCCCATACCAAAATCTATTACATCTTTGCCCTCTCTCCTTGCCCTGTATTTCATCTCATCTACTATAGAAAAGATGTAAGGAGGAAGCTTTGAAACCCTGTAAAATTCCATAACTAATCTCTCTGGTCCAAATTCTTCTTAAATACCTTTAGCAGCAACAGCTACAACCTGATTAAATCAATATAGTTCTGCAGTCATAAATACTAACATCTAAGGATTAATCGAATTTTTCTTCATACATGGAATCAAGAATATCTTTATATTTCTGTGTTATCACCTTTCGTTTCACCTTAAGAGTGGGTGTAATTTCTCCCTCTTCTTCTGAGAAATCCCTATCCAGTATCTTGAAATATTTTATTGTCTCATAGCTGGCAAGTTCACTGTTTAGTTTGTCTATGTAGGTCTGAATGAGGTTGTAGATTTCCTTTTTCTGTGTAAGTTCTTTATAGTCGCTGTACTGTATACCATTTGCTTTTGCGTAGTCCTGTATGTTTTCCTGATTAAGAGTTATTAAGGCTACAAGATACTTACGTTTATCTCCATATACCATTATCTGACTGCAATAAGGGCAGAGGGATTTAAAACGATTTTCTATATTTTGTGGGGCAACATTTTTACCACCGGCTGTTACAATGATATCCTTTTTTCGATCTGTAATCTTTAAAAATCCATCTTCATCAATGACCCCAATATCTCCTGTATGGAACCATCCATCAGGTTCAAGGACCTCTCTTGTTTCTGCCTCTTTCTTATAGTAACCTTTCATTACACTCCTTGCCCTTACAAGTATTTCACCATCATCTGCAATCTTAATCTCTATACCTGGTAGGGGTGGTCCAACAGTACCGAACTTATAATTACTCAATCTATTAACACAGGTGCCAGCACTTGTCTCAGTTAATCCCCAGCCTTCTAAAATAAGAATATCAGCTGCATGAAAAAATTCAGCAATATCCTTGGAAAGGGGAGCACCACCAGATATGAAAAAGAGTAAACGGCCACCAAATATCTCTTTGATTTTGTGAAACACAAGTTTGTTTGCAATCTTGAATTTCAATTTTAAGGTAGCAGGGATATTCTGTTTTTTCTGTTTTAATTTACTAACCTCTCTGCCAACTCCAAGTGACCAATTAAATATCTTCTTTTTCAGACCTCCTGCCTCTTCTACACCCATCGTAATCTTTGTATAGATTTTTTCATAGATTCTAGGTACTGCACCCATAAAATGAGGTCGTACCTCTTTCATATTGTCTACCACCTTATCAATGCTCTCAGCAAATGCAACAGGACATCGTTTGACAAGACAAATAAGGAAAAGCACCTGTGCAAAGCTGTGAGAAAGGGGTAAGAATAAAAGTTGAACGTAGTCATCCTCTATAAAGTGAAGCCCTCCAATGCTTTCTGCCTCAAATACCCATGCGTCGTGAGTAAGCATAACACCCTTAGGTGGTCCGGTTGTTCCTGAAGTATAAATTATGGATGCCACATTGTCAGGACCTATTTTTTTCCGTACTTCATCGAATGCCTCTGGATGCTCCTCACCATAACGTTCACCCAACTTGATTAGATCTTGAAAACTGATTATCCAATCAGCATCGCTATCTCCATCGAAGATAATCACCTTTTTTATATTGGGAATCTTGTCTTTGATCTCAAGATATTTGTTAAGTTGGGTTTGATCTTCTACAAAGGCAAGTGTTGCTTCACAGTCGTTGGTTATGTAAACAATATCTTTGGGGAGGTATGATGGATAGATGGCAGTGGATGCACAACCAGCACCAAGGATTCCAAAATGGGCAAGAAGCCACTCCTCTCTTGTGTTACTCATTATTGTTATTTTATCATCAATCTTTGCACCAAGTGCCATCAGGCCAAGTGATATGTTTTTTGATATTTCTGCCCACTCTCTGTAGCTCTTTGAGACCCACGTCCCGCCTCTTTTACTGATAAGTGCCTCCTTATCTCCCCACTTCTCTACACCTTCCCACAGTAAATCAATTAGGGTCTTTGTGCCTATCTCCATATGATCTCCCCTGTTTAAATTTTAGGTTTATTTAACAGCTAAAGAAATTTTTTTCAATATTTATTTGAACCTTTTGATTTCTTTAAAATGATTTCTTTAAAAATTTCAGGAAATATTGTAGTGATTCAAGATATGATGGGAGGTTAAGAGAGATATCTTAAGAACAGCACTACATGTATTCATAAAATGTTGACTGCCAGCATTAAATAATTTTTTGTAATACCCATTTTTTGATATTCAGTTTCCTCTAAATGCAGATCCTTCTTT
>CAYSBA010000075.1:3063-6495 GCA_964429075.1 uncultured bacterium | reverse complement strand
ACACACGAAGCAGGGCACTTCTTAGGGCTTGATCATTCGAGTTATCCTGATGCAACAATGGCACCTTCTGCTGCACCCTGTGAGACCTCAAAGAGATCGCTTTCACAGGATGACATAAATGGAGTCTGCGATCTTTATCCTGCAAGTAGTGGTGCCTTTGGAACACCATGTAGTTCTAACTCTGATTGTGACTCTGGAATCTGTCTGAGTTACAGTTCTTACAGTTTCTGTTCAAAGACCTGTTCTCAGGATTCAGACTGTGGGAGTGATTATTCATGTCAGAGTGTAAATGGTACAAACTACTGTGTACCAAAACAGTGCCCATCAGGTGGGGCACAGGAGGGACAGGAGTGCTCTTCCTCATGCCCATGTGCGAACAGTCTTTTATGTATAACGACATCTCAAAACAGCAGCAGTGGCCAGTGTAGAAGAAGTTGTAATCCAAATAGTCCAAACTGTGGTTCAGGGTATACCTGTCTGCCTCTGAACAATGGCGGTGGAGCCTGTTTCCCTGCCACTCAGGATGAAGGCGACCCATGTAGTGCAACACAATACTGTAAGGAAGGGCTTATCTGTATAACCTACGGTAATGAGACAACCTGTCGCTACAAATGTAATCCAAATATTGGTGACTGTCCGAGGGACGATTTGATTTGTTATCAGATCTATGGTGGTGGTACCGATGAAGGTGCATGCTATCCATACTCAGGTGGTGGATGTACTTCAGATTCTGATTGTTCTTCCGGTCAGGTATGTGTAAATCATACATGTAAGGCTCCACCTGAGTGTGCAACAGATCAGGATTGCCCTTCTGGTGAGAAATGTATGGGTGGTCAGTGTAAATCAACAAGCAGTGGATGTACCTCCAATTCCGACTGTCCAAATGGTCAGATTTGTGTAAACGGTCAGTGCAAAACAGAGAGTAACAATGGTAACAAAAAGGGTATGGGTGAGTCATGCTCTTCAAATAACGATTGTGCCAGCGGATTATGTGATGGCCCTCCAGGTAAAGAAATATGCACAAATACCTGCTCTTTATCCAGTCCATGCCCCTCAGACTACTGGTGTGTTTCAACCGGTATTATTGCAGACGATATCTGTTGGCCAAGGGACAGAGAGATTGGTGAGCTTGGCAGTTCCTGTACTAATGCATCTGACTGCTTTTCGGGTGCCTGCATAAATGTGGATGGTAGAAGTTATTGTTCCGATTTCTGTGATGCATCAAACGATCAGTGTCCTGATGGCTATAGCTGCTCTCAGGTACAGGGAACAGGGTGGGTTTGTGTGAGAGATACACAAGAGGGAAGTAGAGTTGGTGAAGGTTGTTACTCCGATTCAGAATGTCTTGGATCATCCTGTTTGGAGGTGGCTTCAAAGAATGTCTGTGTCTCAACCTGCAGTGACACACAGAGATGTCCTGCTGGCTTTATCTGTTCTTCAATCGAAAACCACTATGGTTGTTATTCACCGGGGACAGGAATAGATGTAAACAAAAAGGCACAAAATGGCGGCGGCTGCTGTAGTGGGAATATTAGTTCAATCGATTTTCTTGCCGGTGTATTAGGACTCTTTCTGCTCCTTATGGCAAAAAATAAAAGGAAAACTGCTTTTATAAAAGATTAAATAAGAGTACACATTTCTTGAGTTAGCCAATAAAGTACAACCTTCGTACTGAAAAAATATAGCCTCGTAGTATAATTTATTTTAAAACTATCTGAAAATGTATATTTGGTATTTATCTTTATTATATGGTATAGAATAAATGGTAGGTCTAACATGGGTTTATCTCACAAAAAAATAGATTATGATAAGGCAAAATACAGGAAATTTTATTTGAGTATTTTAATATTAATAATTCTTATACAGGAAAAATCATTTGCATATACAAATATAACTACATCAAGCGGAGAAAAAATATACTGGCCTGCGAGTAAAATACCTGTTTCAGTCTATATTAACGAAGCCGGGTCAGACGATGTTCATGACGGTACTGATATTGATGCCGTAATAAGAGGATTTTATCACTGGAACAGTGTAAGCTGTTCATATTTTGCAGTCATATATATGGGTACAACAACATTGAGACAGGCAACTGGCGATGGTAAAAATATTGTCTACTGGATAGAATCTGGCTGGCCACCAGAATATACACAACATGCTATAGCTATAACTACCCCAAAGTTCAGATCAGATGCCAGAATATATGATGCTGATATTGAAATGAACGGTGAAAATTTTTTGTGGACCTCAGATGCAACAAGATACTGCGACAGTTTTAGACATATGGTTGATATAGAGAATATAGTGACTCATGAGTCAGGACATTTTTTAGGATTAGAACATTCAGATGTGTCAGGTGCTACTATGGCTCCAACAGCCGGATATTGTGAAACTTCAAAACGTTCTCTTCATCAGGACGATATAAATGGAGTCTGCGATCTCTACCCATCAAATGGTGCTAAAATGGGATTTAGCTGTAGTAGTACATCGGATTGCGACACCGGTCTTGTATGTATCACCAATAATACACAAAAAATATGTTCAAAAAGATGTAACAGTGATATGGACTGTGATTCCAATTTTATATGTGATAGCGTTGGTACAGAGAATTATTGCGTCCCAAGAGGTTGTTCAAATGGTACTCAAGTTGGTGATCAGTGTGATGACAACTGCCCATGCATAAATAATCTTGTTTGTGATAAAGATGTAGGATCAGGTATGACTGGGATATGCAGGATTGCTTGCGATCCTTCTAATCAAGATTGTGGGCCGAATTATACCTGTGTAGCCCTTTCTGATGGTAATTATGCCTGTCTACCGGCAACTCAGAATGAGGGTGATATATGTGGAGGTCGTCTTTATTGTAAAGAAGGACTTACATGTATCTTCTACAACAATGAAAATATCTGTCTCTATAAATGTAACCCGGCCTATAATGATTGTCCCAGGGAAGATCTATTATGTTTTCAAATTGTGGGTAGAGATAGTGGTGAAGGTGCCTGTTATCCCTATAATCCGGGTGAATGTAATGTGGATGCAGATTGCCCGGCTGGCAAAAAATGTCAGAATCATACTTGTGTACAGGAACCAGAATGTGTTGATAATTCCGATTGCCAGCCCAGTCAAGAATGTGTTGGTGGGCGTTGTCAAGATAAGTCATCAGAGTGTGTCATAGATTCAGATTGTGCAGATAATTATCATTGTGTTGATGGTCAATGTATAGAGAATAATACTAAACAAAAGAAGTTTGGTGAGCCATGTAATTCAAATAGTGAATGTGAGACATCTCTATGTGATGGCCCTGTAGGACAGGAGTTATGTACATCGATATGTTCTGCTGAAAATCTATGTCCCTCTGGATATCAGTGTGTTTCAACCGGCATATTATCAGACGATATATGCTGGCCTATAAACAAAGATATAGTTCCCTTT
>CAYSBA010000075.1:0-3053 GCA_964429075.1 uncultured bacterium | reverse complement strand
TTGTTTTTCTGGTGTTTGTATTGATTTAGATGGGAATAATTATTGTACCGATTATTGCGATAAAGATTCTGATAATTGTCCTGATGGTTATATTTGCCAACAAATAGCAGATTCAGGATGGGTATGTGTCAAAGATAAGCAGAAAGGAGAAAGAATTGGTGAAGAATGTAGTACAAACAACGATTGTATAGACGATTTGTGTATGACAGTATTAGAGAAGAGTGTTTGTGTTACTATCTGCGATAATGCACAGCGGTGTCCTTCTGGATTTATGTGTACAGCTGTGGGTGGTAAACATATCTGTTATTCATCTGGAGAAGCTGTACCACTTAAAAATAAGAGTACAAAAGATGAAAAAACAGGCTGTTGTAGTTCAAGTTTGAACAGTGGCGATAGTTTTGCATTATTAATAGGACTAATTTTACTTTATTGGTCAAGTAAAAAAAGGAGGTTTTTATATTGATGAGTGGAGAATATGTAAAGGATGGTGTAGTTGCTGCAATCGATGGTGCAAAAATAAGATATCGGGCGCTGGGAAGGGGAAGAGACTGGATCGTATATTGCAATGGTCTTGGTGTCAGCACCTTCTTCTGGGATCATATCACAAGATATCTATTTGATTATTTTAAATTTTTACTCTGGGACTATAGAGGTCATGGGATATCAGATCCACCGGTTGATATGAGCACCTTTGATATCCCCGGTCTTGTAGAGGATTTATTCAGGGTAATGGATGATAATAAGATCAGAAAGGCAATTCTGATCGGTCATAGTATGGGTGCACAGGTAATCTTTGAAGCATATAGAAAAGACCCAGATCGTGTAACAATGCTTGTACCAATACTCGGTAGTTATGGCAGGCCCATCGATACCTTTTTTGACAGTGCACTCAGCCCATATCTGTTTAAAATAATCTATCCTGTTGCAAGGCGATATGCCAATAGATTTAGGCCTATCATAAGCAGTATCTTAAAATCACCTATTGCCTATCCAGGTGCTAAATTAATAGGTCTTATACACAGGGATCTATGTTCAAAAGAGGATCTTTTCCCATACCTCGATCATCTTTCAAACCTCGATTTTACTCTTTTTTTTGAGCTTGCCAGAAAGATGCAGGAGCATACAACAGAAGATATTTTACAGGATATAAGGTGTCCTGTTCTTATTGTTGCCGGTGAAAATGATCTGTTCACTCCCATGCATCTATCTCTAAGGATGCATGAAATGATACCGAACTCTGAGTTACTGGTTTTAAAACAGGGCTCCCATGCCGGATTAATTGAACAGCCAGAACTTATAGCACTCAGGATTCATAAGGCATACTGTGAAAAGGTCTTAAAACAGAGAAGACCAAGAGTAAAAGGCCGAACTAATTCAAAAAGGGGTTGAATGCCCTCTCTCTTCCTACAGTAGTGGCCGGTCCATGACCAGGAAGGACCTTAACATCATTATCAAAGATAAGGATCTTGTTTTTAATCGAGTAAATGAGTGTACTATAGTCGCCACCGGGTAGATCTGTCCTGCCAATTGATCCTGCAAATAGTGTATCACCACAAATAATAGTTTTATGTCCTTTTATTATGAGGCAAATGCTTCCGGGTGAGTGTCCTGGAGTATGTGTTATCTCTATTTTTATATTTGAGATAGAGATTGTATCACCATCTGATATGTAGGAGTCTGCAGGTGGAGAAGGATCGGCAGAAAGACCAAACAAAGCTGCTGTAAGGTTCTCATTACCAAGCATGTTTGAATCCTCTTTGTGAATCATAAGAGGACATTCGTAAAGACTCTTTAATCTCCTTACTCCAGAGGTGTGATCAAAATGGCCATGAGTAAGTATTATATAGGCAGGTTTTAGATCCTGATTAAAAAGAAAAGACTCAAGTTCAGAAGATGGCCAGCCAGGATCTACAACAATGCACTCCTTAGAGCCAGCAGAATATATCACATAACAGTTAACAGTTAGTGGTCCTAATTCAAAACGCTCTATATTTATTTCTTGCATGGTTGTTTAATATGTACATTATGTCTGGTATTTTCAAGTCTATTCTATGTTAGGCTGTTTTTTATATATTCTATCAGGATGTTTATTGATGGACTATTTTTGCCCTCTATTACCGCGATTGTGGTAAAGTTGAGGATTGCCGCAATGAGTTGGATAAGGGGAATAATCAACAAAAGGATCACAAAATCTTTTACATCAAATCGTTGTTTGAACCATCGGCTGTAGGCATGGTAAAAGAGACCAAAGCTAAAGACTGCAAAAAACCAGGAGGTATAATTTATAAGTGGTACATCAAACAAAAAGGCATCGAGCTCTTTGGACCAGCTCCATAACCTTAGATCAACAGCAACAGGATCAAGAGGGACATCCATAAAGGTTGCAACAATACCGATCAAAGTTGAATACAGAATGACCTTTAGGAAACTCCCGGAAAAGTCATATCTAAAGGATCTTTCAACAATAAAGAGGGAAGAGTAAAATACACTCGACCATCCTATCATTGTTGCAATTGGTGCAGAAAAGGGTGGGAGATACAGGTGGTAGCCATCTTCACTAAAAAAGCCCATCCTGACGCCACCAGATTCAAGTAAAAAACCGTAAAAGGCACTTAAAACAAAAAGTACAACAAAGTCTTTGCAGTCCCGATAGATGAAACCATGGATGGCAAGTAAAAGTGCCATCAATATACTGGAGATCTCGTACAGGGATTTTATAAGATTGTATTTTGAGCTCTCAGTAAGATCTGTAAAAAATCTGGGGGTCAGAAATATGAGTAAACATACTATAGCAAGATGTGCGGCAAGATGTAAGAAAAATTCCCTTTTGTTATCTTCATTTTTATAAAATTCTACGAATAGATATAAAGCAATAACAGAAAAAGGGAAAAGAACAAGAGGGGCAATCTGCCATCTATTAATGGTTGAGAATGCTGCAACAGAAAATGCAATCTCATACATAGTGAGTACATAAGCGAAGAAGGGAGCCTGCTCAACTATTTTTTTTAGAGATATTTTTATCATTTTCTATTTATATACTCTTTTAAATATTT
>CAYSBA010000074.1:0-6499 GCA_964429075.1 uncultured bacterium | reverse complement strand
TGCAATCGGTGGCAAAGAAATATTTGAAAAACCTGTTGGTCTTGCAGTAGATGTAAATAATAACAGATTATATGTTATAGATATCAAAAAGCACCATATTGTTTATTTCGATCTGAGTACACACAAAAAACTTGGAGTATTTGGAAAACGTGGCCCAGCCGGTCCGGATACATTTAATTTCCCAACAAATATTCACGTAGATAAAGATGGTAATATATATATAATGGACACCTTTAACTTTAAGGTCCATATATATGACAAGAATTTCAATCTAATAAAGATGTTTGGTGA
Organism: uncultured bacterium; assembly: GCA_964429075.1. Classification (GTDB taxonomy): domain Bacteria; phylum CAYSBA01; class CAYSBA01; order CAYSBA01; family CAYSBA01; genus CAYSBA01. The sequence goes on along the minus strand of CAYSBA010000074.1, from coordinate 6,208 downwards.
CAATTGTGATGTTATAGGCTGTATACCTCGAGGCAAGGGGATATCCACAGATAGTGAAGGCCATATATATGTTATAGATGCAGCATTCAGTGCAGTACTGATATTTGATAGAGAAGGTCGTTTTCTACTACCGTTTGGAGGTTTTGGACATCAGGAGGGAAAACTTTGGTTACCTGCAGGGATCTGGATCAGCCCAGACGACAGAATTTATGTTGTGGATCAATACAATTTTAGGGTAAATATCTACCAGTATGTGAAACATAAAAAATAGTTTTTACCACTCACCTGTCCTGAGGTATTCATTTATAGCCTTTGCAGCATCCCTACCTGCCCCCATTGCAAGGATAACAGTAGCGGCACCAATTACGATATCACCACCAGCAAAGACACCTTTTTTACTCGTCTTTCCAGTACGTTCTTCTGCTACTATGTTGCCCCATTTGTTAACCTTTAAATCTGGTGTTGTGGATGGAATGAGTGGGTTTGCACCGTTACCTATTGCTATTATGGCAGTATCTGCATCGACTATAAATTCGCTACCTTCGATCTTGATTGGTCTTCTTCTTCCGGAGTCATCCGGCTCTCCAAGCTTCATCCTGTAGCACTCAACACCTATAAGGTTACCATTCTCATCGCCGACAAAGCGTTTGGGGCTGGTTAAGAATTCAAATTTTACACCTTCATCCATTGCATGTTCTATCTCTTCTTCCCTTGCAGGCATCTCGTTCCTCGAACGTCTGTAGAGTATGGTAACACTCTCTGGACCAAGTCTTAAGGCAGTTCTTGCAGCATCCATCGCAGTATTACCACCACCTATTACCACAACCTTTTTACTCTCTATTATTGGAGTATCATATTTCGGGAAGTCATAGGCCCTCATTAGATTTGCTCGGGTTAAAAATTCGTTTCCAGAATAGACACCGTTGAGATGTTCACCTTCTATATTTAAAAACCAGGGTAGACCTGCACCGGTACCTATGAAAACAGCATCAAAGCCTTGCTCATTCATAAGCTCATCGATGGTATAGGTTTTCCCGATTACAGTGTTTAGCACGAACTTTACACCCATCTTTTTCAGATTTTCTATCTCCATTTCAACAATCTCCTTTGGAAGTCTGAACTCAGGTATACCATAGACAAGGACTCCACCTGGTTTATGTAGTGCCTCAAATACCACAACCTCATGTCCCTCTCTCCTCACATCAGCAGCAACAGTAAGACCTGCAGGTCCTGAACCAACTATTGCAACCTTCTTTCCTGAAGGAGGCTTTACCTCCGGTATTGAGATATCACCACTCTCTCTCTCCCAATCAGCAAGAAATCTCTCAAGTCTACCTATTGCAACAGGTTCATGTTTAATACCCACAACACAAACCTTTTCACATTGATCTTCTTGAGGGCACACTCTCCCGCAAATAGCAGGCAAAAGATTAGTCTGTTTGATCCTCTGTATACCACGCCTAAAATCTTTGTTTACAATATCATGGATAAAACCTGGTATATCTATGCTGACCGGACATCCCTGGACGCATTTGGGTTTTTTACATTGAATGCAGCGCTGTGCCTCTAAGATCGCAAGCTCTTCTGTGTATCCAAAAGGAACTTCATTGAAGTTTTTTACCCTCTCTTCAGGTCTTTGTTCTGGCATCTTTTGACGTGGAATTTTAAACTTACCCTTTTTGTCACTCATCTTAAACTCCCTCTTTTATGAGGCTATTCGTAACATTTTTTGTGCTCTTTTAGAAAGGTCTCGTATGCAAGCCTCTCCTGTTTTATGTAGGCCCTCTGTCTTTTCATTAAAAGGTCAAAATCTACCTTATGGCCATCAAATTCAGGACCATCCACACAGACAAACTTTGTTTCACCACCTACCTCGATCCTGCATGCACCGCACATTCCTGTCCCATCTACCATGATAGAATTAAGACTTGCCAATGTTGGTACATTGTATTCTTTGGTCAATAGACACACAAACTTCATCATTATAGCAGGACCAATTGTAACAACAAGGTCTATTTTTTGATTAGATTCAAGAAGGGGTTTAAGGGCATCTGTTACAAGCCCCTTCTGACCATAACTACCATCATCTGTTACAACTATCGTCTCATGACTGACAGAGCGCATCATATCTTCCATAATGAGAAGCTCTTTTGTCCTTGCACCAAGGATGGATGTAACTCTATTACCTGCCTCATAAAGGGCCTTTGTAATCGGATAGAGCGGGGCAATTCCAACTCCACCACCTACCACAACACAGTTACCATACTTTTTAATATGAGTGGGTTTACCAAGAGGACCTACAAGTGAATAAAATGACTCACCCACCTTCATCCTGTTTATATAGGCTGTCGATTTGCCTATTTCCTGCACAACAAGGACAATTGTACCTCTCTTAGGATCTTTGTCTGCAACTGTCAGTGGTATCCTTTCGCCTCTTTCATGAGGGATCACAATAACAAATTGGCCTGCTCTGTGCTTTTTTGCAACAACAGGTGCATTTACCTCAAGCCACACCTCTTTTTCTGCAAGGATTTTCTTATCTACTATCTCATACATGGCAAACCTCACATTTCATCGAAAGACTCCATTTATATGATAGCCTCGATTTTGTCAAAATCAACCCTTTTTGTTTTTTACTTCCCTTTTTAGAATATTATCTCATTAAAATATCGATAATCGTTAGATATACTCATATACACTTGTTAAAGCTTTATCTTTGTTATAAAAGATCTAAAAAATAAGGAAAAATAAATATGGTAGTTCTTAATGTCACACAAAAAGAGCTGGCAATAAAGGTGGTATACTACGGTCCTCCTCTTTCTGGAAAGACCACCAATCTACAGAAGGTATACTCATTCATCAGACCACAGTACAGAGGCAAATTGATGGAACTTGACACCAAGGATGACAGGACCATATTCTTTGATCTTTTACCAATATCATTCAGGACAAAAAAGGACTATAGGATAAACCTCAAGCTATTTACGGTCCCCGGTCAAGTTATACACAACGCAACACGGAGACAGGTCCTGCAGCAGGTTGATGGCATTGTCTTTGTTGCAGACGCACAAAAAGACAGGATAAGGCTAAACAACAGTGCATGGGAAAATATGCTTGAGAATCTTGAATCCAACGGTATAGATTACCACAGTGTGCCTGTGGTTATACAGTTCAATAAGATAGATCTTCCAGACAGGCTTGAGGACAGCAAGATCGAACAGTTTATGAGAAATTCTGATAGACCGGTAATTAAGGCATCAGCAATCAATGGTGAAGGGGTGCTTGAAACATTGAGAACACTTCTTGTAATTCTCTGGAACAACCTCGATGTAAGATTCAGAATAGTTGAAAAGACCGGTCTTTCAACCGATGAATTCATAGAGGCAATATTCTCCTTTATAAAGAACGAAGAACCAGAACTTAGGATAACTACAGAGATAAAGATAGAAGATAGACTAAAAGAAGAGTTGTTTCATTTTGATGACACACTTCTATATGAACTACAGGAAAGTTTTACTGAGGCCTTCTTATTGCCACTGAGTTTTTATAGCTACACTAACAAAAATTTAATAACAAGGGTCCCCGAGAGAATTTCACAACACAAATCAAGGATAGCAAAATTACATGGAGAATTGATAAGGCACAAAAGGGCAGAGCAGAGTGTTCTTAAAGAGAAAAAACTGGTTTTTCTCCCCCTAAAGGGAAATCTTGCTACATGTATTTCCGGTGTACTTTTTCAGGAAGAGCCGATTATGAAGCTTGTTATCGGTCCATACTCACTTATCGATCAAAAGGTGCCATTTCCACATTACGATGAAAAAAGGGTAAAAAAAATTGCAAATTGCATCTCTACAGTGGCCACAGAACTCATCTATGCAGACTATAAGGTAAAGGTAATGACAGAACAACATGTAAAGACTCTTAAAGAGACCTTTGAGGAATTGAAGAAAAAACATACAGAACTTGAAGAGGCCTACAGTAAACTAAAAGAGGTTGACCGCTTGAAGACAACCTTTCTTGCAAAGGTAAGCCATGAATTACGTACACCCCTCACATCAATTAAGGGATACCTTGAATTTATCAGGGAAGATCTAAAGGATGCCTCTGATGATGTAAAGAAATATCTTGATATTGTCGAGAATAAGACAGACGAGTTGTATTCTCTGATCACAAATCTCCTTGAAGCAACACAGTTTGAAGACAGAGCAATTTCGCTTAGCAAAAGAGAGGTTAACCTTATTCCTGTAATTGAATCCTGTATTCAGACGATCCTCCCTATGGCCAAAAAAAAAGATATCGAGATTATCACAAAGATACAAGACTCAATACCACAGACATTAGGAGACGAACTGAAACTCAAACAGGTTTTCGTAAACATACTGAACAATGCTGTAAAATTCAGCCCTGAAAAATCCAGAATCGAGGTTGGAATAGAGACACAAAAAAATATAATTATCGATGAAAAGAGGGATATAAGACGGCGTAAATTTGGCACAGAAGGGAGAGACTATATCGTAATATGGATTCGTGACTATGGTACCGGGATAGATATCGACAACCTTGATAAGATATTCGAACTCTTTTATCAGGTCGAAGAAACACACACAAGAAAACATGGTGGTGCAGGACTTGGACTATATATTGCAAAAAAGATTATAGATGCACATGAGGGTACAATAAAGGTTGAAAGTAAGAAGAACCAGGGGTCAACCTTTTACATCTATCTACCTATTCCCCCAGAGGAATATTAGATGGGGTAATTAAACGATTTCATAGATCATCAATACTGAGATATCCTTATCTGTATGGTCTTATCTCCTCATGCCTTCAGATGATGCTGCTTAGAGAGATATTCTATGTAACCGAGGGTCTTGAGTTAATACTGGGCCTATATCTTGCTGCGTGGTTGTTATCATCAACTTTTGGTGTGATAGCGGTCTCAAAAAAAGACTTCATTAAATATGTGAAGGGCCAATATCTTCTTTTATTACTTTTAATTGTTGCATTGATAACAGGAATTTCAATAAGAAGAATAGATTTGATATGGCCCTTTGGTGAAATAAAGAGGCTCTCTGTAGATTCAATCCTTGCTGTGCTCATACCGATTCCTGTTGCATTTTTGGGCGGCATACTATTCCCCTATTTTATTAAAGAGGGTAACGATCCTGTAGAGGTGTATGCCTCAGAATGTCTGGGGGCAGGTATAGGTAGTGGTACCTTTTATCTTTTGCAGTTCTTTGGTGCAGGACTCTTTTTTGTTTTTTCTATACTTATGGCTCAAATTTTACTTTTTTTATACATAAAAAATAAAAAAGCACTTGTATTTTTACACTTGCTTACAATTACAGTTTTTCCTGTTATGTCAGTTAGAGATCCCCTATGGAGTTTTCAACATTTTATGAAAAATAAACCATTTTTTGTTAAGGAAACCAAGTTTGGTAGGCTGAGTCTGTACATAAATAGCAACCAGTCCTCTTTATATATGAATTCTTCCTATTTATTCAGTAGTAAAGATGAGAGGGATTTGGAGATAAAAATGGGCCTTGCATATGGTATATCTGGCGGTGGTGACATACTGATTTTGGGACCAGGTTCAAGCTTTTTTGCGTGTTCAAAATGGAATAGGCTCTTTAAAAAAGTTGTTGCAGTGGAATTAGACCCTTCTATTTTGATGCTACAGAGAATGATGCATACTGGATGTAAAAATCACAAAGATCTAAAAATAATATTTGGTGATGCAAGGAGCATTATAAAGGGAGGCAGACTGAAGGGATTGTTCGACACAATACTTCTTGTAGCACCAGCACCATCGGATCTCTTTAACGTTAGATACTATACTGTGGATTTTTTTAACATGCTTTTACCTTTTTTAAAAAAGGGAGCAAGAGTGCTAACTTTTTTACCAGGGGGACAGAATTACCTTGATAAATGGGAGGCTGAGATTGTTGCATCGATCAAAGAAGGGCTTGATAGAGTCTTTTATAAAACAACAATTTATCCTATTGAAGGCGTTACACTTGTTGCAGGTACAGGACCAGAAAAAGAAAAAATTTTAAAAAGGTTAAACAGAAAATTGGATTTATGGCGCTACATGACACCAGAATTTATCAAATTTAGTCTACATCCAAGTAGAGTTAAATCCTTTAAAAGGGCATTATCGAAAGTAAAAATCCTCCCTAATACTGATATCAGACCAATAGCTGTAAAT
>CAYSBA010000073.1:0-6580 GCA_964429075.1 uncultured bacterium | reverse complement strand
CCAGAGGGCCTGGTACCAATACCTGTTGCACCCTTGATGTATACCTGCTGGGTGCCTCTATCTACTGAAAAGAGTGCAACACTAGATCCATTTTCTATCTGCAATCTATCTGATGATGTGCGGTAAAGTAGATTAAGACCAGCTCCAGCAGAATCTCTAAATTCGATACCGTTTGGACCGGATCCACTAAGTCTTAATTGATAACTTGTGCTGTAAATCTCAAGCCTTCTCTGAGGTGATGTGGTACCTATTCCAACATTACCATTTGTAAGTATAGTCATTCTTGTAGAACCGTATGGTGCCTGTAATCTGAGTGGAACACCAATGTAGCTACCAAAAAATCCATTACCAACAACAATCTCTTTATCAAAGTAATACCGTGCTCTGTTGGTATAAAAATGGGACCAGCCACTGTTCTGCGGGCCAACAATTACATAGCCATTTGTATTTGAAACCACAAGCGCACCAGCCCCATTCGGATAGAGGGTCACAGGGGTGGTTGAACCAATTGTAAGATTTGTGGCGTGATAGGCCTTACCAGTTGAGGTAAAATAGTGCATCAAAGAGGCCGTAGCCTCACTTGTTCCACCCCAGATAGAAAATCTTGTCGAATCTGTAGCCCCTGTATTGTTAAGTACATACATCCCAATATCAATTCCATCAGTAGTGGCAGGTGTTATCTCTTTGAAAAAACCAAGATTTGGATCTGTATCGTCCTGAAATATCAGCTTGTAGCCATGCGCAACCGCTAAATCTCCAGAGTACCCACCACCCAAGTAGTTCTGAATCTCCTGCCTTGCGGTCCTCAGGTTTACCGCATCCTGATCTAAAGTAGCATCGGCAAGGTTTGTTATTTTGTAATTGTTGGCGTCCATATTTCCATAAATTGAGAGAGTAGAGCCTGTTAGTTTCAACCTTGTAGAACCATCTGCGACAAGCCAGAATGTATTATCACTGTCCCTGAAACGCATATAATCCGATCCATTTGCATCAGCGTTTGTCCCTCCAGACAACCAAATCCTCGAATAGGTGGACGTGTCGGAATATAATATGAGATCTGCACCCTCTACATAGGCATCACCACTTATATAGGTGTGCTCAGTTGCAGAATTTCCAAGATAGTTTGCACCATAGGTCCTCAAGGTTCCATTTGCACCCTGACCAATATGGATCTCACCAGAGGTATTATAGTTTATATATAGTGTTGATCCTGCTGTACCTTTTAACTGTGACACATTATAAATAGCATTACCATTCATATTGATGTTACCCTGTGTGGTACCATTGTCCATCATAACCAACCTTCCATGGACAAGAATCTGTTTCTGGGAACTTGGAAACAAATGTAGATATCCTGCAAGGGTACCAGAACCATCAGTATTAGAGGATACATATATACCCGCATTATCAGCTGTAAAGCGGTACCCCGCATCTGAGCCTACATCTGCATAGATGGCATTTACACCAATGACATTATTATCGTTTAGTACAAGTGCATTCCCGATACCTGCACTGAATTGAAGCGCACCGGTCATTGTGTCACCAGAACGTTTTACAAAGTTACCAGAAACAATTGCATTATCCACATACCACTTTGTTGCTGCATCGTAGTTTGCAGTAGGATTCCCAAGATTAACTATCTTGTTATTGTTCATATCTATAGTCTTACTGACACCACTCATAGAGAGGTTGCCTTTTATGGTGACATCGTTGTTTACAGTAACTGCACCGTTAGCTGTTGTTGCACCATTTACTGTTAACGTACCACCTATGCTTGTATTCCCACTTATAGATGCTGCACCACCGGTGTTCAGATTGCCGGTCATCGATATGTTGCCTGCATTTGTTATGTCACCGCCTGTCATAGATATAGAATTAACCCCGGTGATATTTTTGTTGCTCATTATGATGTTGCCACCTGTGCTGATGTTGCCAGTTACAGAGAGTGCGCCACCAATACTACCAGAACCACTTACAGATAGATTAGTTTGTATCTGAGCACTTCCTGCAATATTCATATTACCGGATACAGTTGCATTTCCTCCCACAGTTATGTTGGAGCCAACTGTTGCAGTGCCTGTTACAGAAAAGTTGGCACCAGAGATGGTGAGATTACCTGTCATGGTGTCTCCGGTGACATTTACAAAGGCAGCATCAGCCTGTGTCCGAGTATAAAAATCTGAGCTATCATACCCATCAAATAGATCGGCATTAAGAGAATAGGCACTTGTTGCGATTCGTTGACGGGGGCTCATCTCAGTGTCGGAATTGACCTGAATAGTAAGGTAAAGGGCACTGCCTGAAGCAATCACAGAGCTCAAGGATGGATGTGGTTCAGAGCCGACAGCTGAACCAGAACCGAGGATTACCTCAAACAGACCGTTACTGATGGTTACACCAGTGTGTTTCTCACCCCATAGTTCTGTACCTGCAAGAGGATCGTTATATATCCTGAAGATGAGATCGGCTGTCCCATTAACAGGAGTCCCATCGAGATTGTTTAATATCCCCTGGTAAGGTATCAAATCGGGTGGGGGGGTCTGTGCAAAAGAGAACTTTGTGTATCCTAAACAAAAAACCAAAAATAGTAGCAGAAAAACATAACTCTTATGTAAAAATTTCATGGTAAACTCCATGCTTTTAAAAATAACATAGCATAATTTTGTATCTACCGTCAACCATCAATCAATTTTTTTGCAAAATCCATGCCAGATTGTTCAGGTCATCCCCTTGGATGATACTTCTCTTTTAATCTTTTAAGCCTCTCTTTTGCAACATGTGTATAGATCTGTGTTGTTGATATATCAGAATGACCAAGCAGAATCTGAACACTCCTTATATCTGCCCCCCTTTCAAGTAGATGTGTAGCAAAAGAGTGCCTCAGTTTGTGTGGTGAAATCCCTGGATCGAGACCACACTTTATAAGATATCCCTTAATCATCTTCCAGACACCCTGTCTGCTTATCCTTTTTCCGAATCTATTAACAAAAAGAGCACTTGTTTTCCCCATACCGATTAAAACATTCCGGGAGTATTCAGAATATTGAATTACCGCCTGTCTTGCCTTTTCACCTACCGGTACAACCCTCTCTTTGGACCCCTTACCAAAAACAAGCAGTATCCCCTTTTCTAAATCAATATCGTCGTAATCTATATTACATAGTTCACTTACTCGAATACCGGTAGCATACAAAAGCTCTAATATAGCACTGTCACGGATACCAAGTAAACTATTTTTGTCAGGTGCAGAAAGCAGCCTTTCGGTCTCTTCAACCGTAAGTACATCTGGTATATCTCGGGGTACCTTTGGAAGTATAAGCTCAGATGCAGGACTGGTCTTTAAAACCCCTTCATTCACAAGAAACTTGAACATGCTCCTGATACTTGATATGACTCTATCTCTCGATCTTGCAGAAAGTCCCTTCTTTGCGAGATGACGGATATACCTCAATAGACCTTCCGGGTTGATTTTTCTTACATCAGGGTCCTTTAAAAACTCAGCTAGCCTGTCTAAATCTCTCCCGTATGCTGAAATCGTGTTTGGGCTGTAATTCTTCTCAACGATAAGATGATCAAGAAATAGGTCTATTGCATCACTCAATCTCATGATCTTTCATTTTACCACCACAATAGTTACACCATCTCCACCCTCTTTAGGTCTACCGGTTCTGAACGATCTTATAAATGACCTGCCCTCTCCATCAAGCCATTCCCTTACAGCTTTCTGTAAGATGGATCTACCTTCGGGACTGTGTATCCCCTTACCGTGTATAATCCTCAATTCAACGTTTTTCCCAAGAAGACTTACTATTTTATTCTTTAATTTTAATAGGGCCTCTTCTACAAAAAGCCCATGAAGATCAATCGTCGCAGTATCCCTTTTATGATGAATTGACTTTTTCTGAGGTTTTATAGACCCCTTTTCTGATATTGCACTATATGTAGCACCATCTGGTATGTTCTTTATAAAATCTTCAAAACGCTCGCCCCATTTTTCATGCTCAATAAACTTTATTTTTTCAACACACTCTTTTATCATTTCATCTGGAGTGGATGCCCCTGCAGTAATACCAACCCTTATTGATGGATCTGAAAACCACGATGGATCGATTTCATCCGCATCCTGTACAAAGTATGCATTCTCATTGAATCTCTTTGCGATCTCAAAAAGATGATTTGTATTTGCACTGGTTCTATCTCCAATAATAAGAATAACATCGGTACTTTGTGCCAATTCTTCTGTGCTTTTTTGCCTCAATGTAGTTGCATCACAGATTGTATCTATTATTACAAGCTCACCACAACATTGTGACAGACGTTCCTTAATCTTATCAAAACGATCCTTTCGTAGAGTTGTTTGAGCAAGTAGGGCAACACGTTTTTCACTAAATCCTTCGAGTTCTTCTGGATCATTCACAACCACTACCCTGCCCTTTGCATAACTTACAACTGCCCTAACTTCTGGATGATCCTTTTTACCGGCAACGACAACCGTATATCCCCGTTTTGAATAAAGACTACATTTATTGATAGGTATCCTTACATAAGGACATGTTGCATCTACTATAATGCTGTTTTTATCTTTTAATCTTTTGTAGAATCCTGCCTCAAGGCTATGGGTCCTTATCAAGACAACGGTACCATCATCTACATCATTGATATCTGAAAAAACAAGGCCACGTTCTTTAAGATTACTGTTCACCCTTTTATTATGTACGAGTGGACCTGTTGCAACCACTCTGCCATATCTATCAATGGCATCCTCTGCCATCTTAATCGCCCTTTTAACACCCCAACACAATCCCATATGTCTTGCAAAAACAATTTCCATTGGTGTATAACTACTTTTCTTCTAATTTTACCTCACCCTCTGTTGAAAATATCTTTTTTTGACCACCAACAGTAAGCTCAGCCTCCACCCTGTACTTCAAAAACTTCTCCTTTAACAGCTTAACTACCTCTTTACCATATGTTTCTTCATTAAGCATGGCCGAGAGATCGTATTCGAGTGATGCGTTTGGTAATATTGTCTCATCATAGGCCACCTCATCCGATCCAACCTCCTTTTCATTTACAAATATCTTATACTTAAGACCATCAACCTTCAATTTAAAGGGATTTGGATTAACGATATACACTCCTGCAGTTAACTCTGCCTTTTTGTTTGAGAATCTACCTATCTGAAAATCCCTGAAATCCACCCTTGGCATCTGTGGCATCGGCAGGGTCTCTACAGTATTCGCACTACACTGGAGTTCATTTCCACCAGAAGACAATCTTGCAACCATTGTTAATCTTGCAGAAACTGACGAGCTTTTTTCCCCCTTTGCCATCAAATCTTTATATCTTAATTTTATTTCAAAGGGCGTATTAATGCCTTTATTTGGCTCCACCCTTAGAGATGATGCCTTTATTTTACCTGTTGTCTTCCAGCCAGTCGCAACAGCCTGTATGGTATACTCAATAGAATTAATCTCAAGTGCAGAAGTAGATGGATTTGCAATGTGAAAGCTGGCAGTAACTTTGACATCATCAAACGATGTTGCTATCCCATTGAGCTGCTGTATCTCACATGTAGGCTTTATTTGCATAATCCTTATCTCTCTGTTTGTACCACTGCAAGCAAATAGGGTTAAAAAAAGACATGATACAATAAAAAAGCCCCACTCTTTTAGATATTTCATCATCATTCCTCCTTGTTTTGATTCCCCTCTCGCATACTGGCAAGGGCAGACACCTTCCTGCCCTCCTCTTTTATCAGACAATCGTAACCCCTTTCCATTAAAAGTAACACCGTACTCCCAAGATAGAATGTGCCAATCCAATCACCTGCCTTGACTCTAATATCAATGCTCTGCCAGTCAGTAAAAAGATCTTTTTTTGCATCAAAAAGACCACAGACAGAGTCGATAACACCCACGTTAAAGGCACCAATCATAACAATAGATACCTTCCCATAGTCTTTTGTATCCATTAGGATCGATAGCCTTGCATTTTTTCTATAAAGCCCACATACAAACCTCTCACCAATCCTGTTTACGGGATATACCTTGCCAGGGAAAAAGCAGTAATTGAATATTCTGCCACATACAGGGCTATGCACCCTATGATAATCACCTGGCCTTAGATGAAATATCCAGTATACCCCATCTTTAAACAGACTTTCCTCTGTAGATGGCAAAAAATCAGATAACCTATAGGTGTATCCCTTTATTCTGAAAACACCCTCTTTGACATTTCCGAAATGCCGTAAAATCCCATCGGATGGGAATAGTGGCTCCACCTCATCGGCCTTTCTTTTCACATCTCTTGTAAAAAAATCTATTAGGTTTTCATAATCTGTGATCGGCCTATTAAGCTCACGGAGATTTACATCAAATATCTTAGAATAGCTTTTGAAAATTAACGGTCTTAATGGCCCGGGGATCCTTTTTCTGGATAAGCTCTCTACAATTGCTGGTATCACCTTATGAACCACTCTGTACCCTCCTTTGTATCTCTCAATTCGACTCCCATTGAAATCAGTCTATCTCTAATTTTATCAGCTTCCTTTAATAGATAGTAAGAGCTCCTTTCTGTT
>CAYSBA010000072.1:0-6589 GCA_964429075.1 uncultured bacterium | reverse complement strand
GCACATCCATCAATACAGGAGGGCACTGTTTTTGTGTTATTAGAATACATAAGTGCACCCGTTGGGCAGACCTCAATACATAGTCCACACTGATGACAATCGTTACCATCCTCTATCCAGCCGATCAAAGGACGCCCGTTATTAAAGACATAACCGAGTGCAGGTCTATCATAGGTATCAGCGCAGATCCTTACACAACAGAGACATCCCGTACAAAGCTCTCTGTTTATTGTCAGGATACCATGTGTCTCTTTGGGTAAATTTGAGGGTTTGTAGCGAGGTGTACTTGGAGGCAGGCCAAAGGTGTCACATAGTTCCACCAGCCTGCATTCGTTAAAAATACTACAGCATCTCTCACTAACCGGAACATTTTGTGAACACTGTGTTCTTGTACAGCCCTCTCTGTACTCACAAGTTATGCATGTATGTGGATGGTTACTGAAGTATTTTATAAACGAATCTTCCACAGTATTGTTAAGAAGTTCTATATTCATACCATCTCTGGGTAGAACGGAACATGATGGTACTTTTCTTCCATCGACCATTACCCAGCAGGCATGCAGGGTCTCTTTTTGCCCTTCGTTGTTGTATCTCTTCCCACATACCAGAACAGAATCTGATGGCTCTGGAATATGAAAGGATAAAGCTGGATGCCAGCATAGATCAGGTATCTGATATCCAATATCTACTAAAAGACTGGCAAGATTTTTATAGTTGTCTGTTATACTGTGTTCTTTGCCGTCTACAAAAATCTTCATTTTTACCATGAAAAACTGAGTGCACCTGGTTTACATGCAAGAAGACAGGGCAATTCAGCCCCCTTACCCTTACAGGGGTCACACACATATCTTATTCTGTTTCGAAATTCCTCTTTAACTTCACACACCTCGTCATCATAATCATCCACAATTATGGCAAATACATGCTGTGGACAGGCATCAATACAACCTCTATCACCACAATCGATACATTTGTCTGTATCTATTGTAATAAAAAACTCTCCAGAACCATCCTTGTATCCATAGTTTGCAATCATGCTTCTCTCCTACTTACCTTGTTTAACCTTTTTTTCATACAGGGCCTTTGCAAAAAGGGCCGCGCCTAGTGCTCCTGCTATCTGACTATCATACTTTGACTTAAGAGGTTCCACACCCAGGACCTTTGCAAGCCTCTTTACAATACCTTCATTCTTTGCAATCCCGCCGGTTATAAAAAAATCCTCCTCCATTCCTATCCTCTCAAGTAGAGCTACAATACGCTGAACCATTGCAGCACAGTAAGCAGCAAGTACCTCATTCTTGGACCAGCCCTCTCTGAGGAGTGCCATGGCCTCAGACTTTGCAAATACCACACAGGTACTGCTTACCGGGTCAGGATCTTCATCTACCTGAAGGGAAAGGGGACCGAGTTCCTCTATCGGTACCTGAAAGAGATCTGCGATCACCTCCATACCTCTGCCTGTCCCCGCAGCACATTTATCGTTCATTAAAAAATTTGTAACCTTACCTCTTGAATCGCAATGTATTGCCTTACAATCCTGACCACCCATATCAAGAATTGTCCTTACTGTTGAGCCGGCCATGTAGTTAGCACCCCTTGCATGACAGGCTATCTCTGTTATTGCCCTGTGAGCAAAGGGGACATTTACCCTTCCGTAGCCTGTACCGACCACATATTTCATATCTTCAATTGTTAGCCCGGTACCATCTGCAGCAGCATCAAATGCCTTTTTGGCACTATCAGGGCTGTTTGAACCTGTTCTGACAGTACTGTAAGCGAATAGCTTTCCATCTGCGAGTATAACAGCCTGAGAGCTTACTGAGCCCACATCAATACCAAGGGTCAGGACCTCAGCCTCTTTCCAGTTGAGATCTGGATCCCTCCAAGAGTATTCTGTCCACCTCCAGAACTCTTTTTCTTTTTCCATCTTTTCCTCCTTATGATCGTTCGATCAATTGCTTCCCAACAGGGCAGCACCTATTGCACTACCAAACTCGGGATCTTCTGGCACAAGGATCTCTGAACCGAGGTTCCTCTTAAGGGAATCAATAAAACCCACATTCTTTGCAAGTCCACCAATAACTACAACATCCTGATTTAATCCAACCCTCCTTACCATTGCACCTATCCTGCTTGCTATTGCATCATGAATTGCCCTTGCAATATCCTTTTTGGGGACATTTGAATGAAGGAGTGATACTACCTCAGACTCAGCAAATACAGTACATTGTGCATTCATTGCAATCTCTCTGTCACTCTCAAGTGATATCTTTGCAAACTCATCAAGACTCAGTTCAAGTGCCCTTGACATAGACTCTGTAAAGGCACCCGCACCTGCAGCACATTTTTCGTTTACTGCAAAATCAACAACCTTTCCTTTATCATCACACTTTATAGCCCTGCCCTCCTCAGCACCCACATCTACAACTGTCCGTGCAGAATCAAACAAATAGTGGGCTCCAGCTGCTGCAGCAGAAATCTCTGTGATAGAGTCGTCAGCAAATTCGACAAGCTTCCTGCCTGCACCTGTAGCAATGATTTTACTCACATCCTCTTTTCTAACACCACCTTCTGAAAGAAGATTTGAAAGTGCCTCTTCTATAGAGGCCTTCTGATCAAAACCGATGGTTGACTTAAACCTTGCAACCACCTCTTTATCTTTCATAAGTACTGCTTTTATGAATTTTGCTCCTATATCGAGCCCTGCAATATAAGACATGGTCACCTCCATCAACTTACACTTTTTAACCCCAAGGTCTCCATAAAGGAGTCTATTCGGCTCCTGGTCCTTGCCTCATCAAATTCCCTCTCATCACCCATATTACCTTCAAAGGTCATAACGGGCACCCCCATCTCAAGTAGGCTCAGTCTGTTTTCCATTATTCCACAGGTTAAACCCTCACAACCCCTGTTGAGATGTAGCATAACACCATCAACCTTCCACTCTTTTACAATCCGTTTCATCATCTCTGATTTTATATCTGGATCGTAAAAATGCTGCCATTCAGGTTTACTCAGGTTCCAGTCTGCAAGGATTTCAAGTGCCTGTCTCCTTGTCTCAATCTTTAT
The DNA here is from genome assembly GCA_964429075.1 of uncultured bacterium. Lineage (GTDB taxonomy): Bacteria > CAYSBA01 > CAYSBA01 > CAYSBA01 > CAYSBA01 > CAYSBA01. The sequence continues at coordinate 3,520 of CAYSBA010000072.1, read as the reverse complement.
ACCCTTCTCCTGAGGGGTTGTCCTTGGACCCCAGGTGCCATCCTCCTTCTCTTCCCAGATACCAATAAGACCAAAGGTATAGAGTGACCCTATCGACACTGCACCATACTCCTGCAGATATCTAAAAATCTTCAAGAATGCCCATGGTGGCTGGGTGTCAGACATCACCCTGCATTTCTCATTTGGTATTGCAGCTATTTGATTTTCCACACGATATTTGACCTCATCTCTTAACTCTTCATAAAAGTCTGCCACCTCCTTTGAAGATTTCCTCAGAGTTCCAAGTACATATAATGAATACATCGTCTTCTCATCTAGAGGTGCAGGTACAGCTTTATTAAGTGTACAGATTTCTGCCCATAGAGATGTACTTCTGCATTCGTTATATACAGCTTGGATAAGTTTTTCATCGTCGTATTTTCTGCCTGTTATCTTTTCCATCCACTCAATTGCTTCTTCCATCTGGTTTACAACATAATTCAGCCTATCTTTATCAAGTTTTTTGTAGGGTCCAACACTTACATCGATACAGAAAAAGGGGATATTTTTATATTCAGAAACATGCTGATACCACTTTGCATGACTGCAACATATATGATCCTGAAAACAAAAATCTGGTGTGGGATATTCTCCACCAAAGGCATATTCATTAAGATACATGGAACCCCAGTAGTTTCTCATGTAGGAGCATAGATCTCTTGCCCATCCCTTAGCTTCTGTTGCTTCCTGACAGCGCTTTGCAAACTCTCTATCAAAGGCAATGGATGCACCATATGGTTCACCGGTGATATTATAGACATCATCACCAAGACCAGCAGGAAGTGCATCGAATGACCATGCACCGCCTGTCCACCTGAGACCACCTTTTTCTTTTGCCTCCTTAAAGTCTTTATAGTATTTCAGTCTCAGCTCTTTTGCCTTTTTCCAACATCTAAGGGGTTCTGTCTTATATTTAGCCATAGCTCTCTCCATTAAAAAAGATCTTCATCAAAAAGATCAGCCTGACTCATCATCTCCAAAAAGGCCTCTACCCTTATTCTAAATTGCCCCTTTGGCACTGTAACATCCAGTTCGAGGAATAGTACCGGAATGTCTCTCTCTTTTAAGAAGGCTGTAAGTGGTGGTATGTCGAGTTCATGAGGATCACAGAATTTTTGTTGTAATAGTATCACTCCCTCAGCACCAAAGTCCTCGTAGAGTTTGAGTATGTGGGGAAATCTAGTCCTTACTTCCCAATCCTTATTGGGACATGGTGGGCGTTTTATGTACCTCTGAGATATTGCATGCAAAAGTCCATCTTTATGATCTTCCACCGTATTGTAGAAATAGCGTGTCCCGGTACAATGATCGTCTGTAACAATTACTGCATTCAGAGATTCTATCATATCAAGAAGTTCTATGTCATCATTTTCGCTACCAATTATCATCAACCTCTTTTTTTCTTCATCTACAGGTGGCTTTCTGTCTGGCAATTTTTCAAGGAGCTTTTTTAATTCCTCTGAGTGTTCTCTTTTGTCGATAAATTGAGAGGTTACACTTACAAACATCGACTCTGTGCCTGTTAACAGTGGAGGATTCATCTTGCGAAACTCATAAAGTTTATGCAAGAGTTTCCTGTTTTCATTCACTATCTCAATTGCTTCTTCAATATCACTATCGGTTATACTTTTCCCCATCCACTGCTCGAGGGAGTCTTTATACTTTGATATCTCTGATGCATAATAAGGGACTGCATGTGGGGTCTGAACCTTCATCGGCATGTAAATATAATAATCAAAATCCACAGGGACGTGGTTTTGCCAGGAAGTATATGCCTGCCTGAGATGCAGACAGGATTGTGCAATTGTTATACCATCAAGATAGGAATAGCGACCCTTAAGACCCTGAGCAAGGACATCACGGCAGAAGGGACAGAACATAGAAAAGATGTACCTCTCAGAGACATCCTGCGGTTCATGACTCCCGAGTACTCTTACAGGAAGGGCCCCGGCAGCATAGATTATCTCTTCTGGGACATAGGTGCAAAATGTACCTATTATCTTACCTCCCTTTTCCTCTTTCCACCTTTTTGCATACTCATGCCTGTTGTAATACCACTCTTTAAACCTTTCAAACATGATCTTCCTCCTTTTGCCCATTAATACCATTTAAAAAAATATTTACCGTTTGATTTATCAAATCCTCCTTTTTTATTCTCCCTCTTGGCCTGTACCAGGTATATATCCAGTTTATCATCCCGAACAACAGTAGTGATGCAATATAGCCATCCTTATTTGTTATTGACTCTACAGTATCTTTTACAAGCTTAAAATAATCTCTTCTTACATCAAGAACTCGTTGATAGTATTCTCCTTTGAGACTCTCCAGCTCATGCACACATACTTTCAGCCTATTCATGTCTTTTGTAAAATGAGATACATGATTTTCTACTATTGCTCTAATTTTTTCTTTATCTGTCTTTGCCTGTTTTAATTTTATCTTGAGGGTATCAACAATGCTCCTGAATGTTTCATACTGGATCCTAAAGAGCATCTCATCTTTACTACTAAAATAGTAATACATCCCTGCAAGGCTGATGTTGGCCTCCTTTGCAACCATCCTCATTGCTGCACCGCCATATCCCTTTTCTGAGACAACCTTGGCCACAGCATCAAGGATATTGTCAAATTTTTGTTCCTGTTTTTTACCCATAATATTATCGAACGTTCGTTTAAATATCATCGACCCTCACTTTTGTCAAGTATACTATCTAAACGGTTACTGACACAGGAAACGGGTAAGAAAAAAACAGGGGGGATAGGACAAAATCCTTTGGATATAGCAGGCTTAGCAAAATAATATATTCACATAGAAAAATAGTCACAAGAAAGCGATAGGAATACCCAGTAATAGATATATAGCATTTAGAGTAATAAAAAGGGTAATGGAAGGGATGGAAACTTATAGAGAGCTTAACCAGATAGATTTGTTATTTGAAAGAGTGAAACTAATCTGGCACTTACCCATGATTTTATGTAAAATTGACATAGGGGTCAGAGAGTGAGCAAAAGTGATTTTCGAAGATTGTAATAGGGGATGGTAGTTGGTAACGAAATCGTGGAAAAGGTTTTTGCAATTTTGTACTTAGTATAAAGAAGATTTTTGAGAAAGATGTCCTCTTTAGTGGATTAGATTTTAAAAAAGTGTAATAGCAACGAAGTATATGAGAATTTTATCTGTTTTTTGTGGAGATTAAAAGAGGGATTGGTAGATTTGAGAGTTTTTCTTAAAGAAAAGGGGCAAATTTATAGAGATATACTGGTTTTTGTTTACAAAAAGGCGTTTATAGAAAAAGAGGTGAGTATTTTTTTATGGCAAGTGGCGTGTAAGAGATTTTCTGATAATACTTCTAAAAGAAGACTTTGTGGGAAGGAATTATTTAGATAGAGAGTAACAAATATATTACAAGATAGTTACAATAGATGTAGATAATTGGTAGGATAAGCATATTGATAGAAAAAAAAAAAACAGAGTAAAAAAG
>CAYSBA010000071.1:0-6630 GCA_964429075.1 uncultured bacterium | reverse complement strand
ATATAATCAACAAGGCGTTCGAGTTTCAGTGCTCTTGATGCCTTCAATAGCACCACCTTGTGACCCTCAAGTAATTCCTCAATCAATACACCCGCCCTATCCACATCTTCGGCCCATACTGCAGTATCACCTCCCTCTTTTAAAAATCCATTTTTTGTATTTTCAGAGAGAGGTCCTACTGCCAAAAGGACTTTGAACCCAAGTTTTGCTGCATGAGACCCCACCTCTTCGTGGTAGACTGGTGATAGTTCACCAAGTTCAAGCATATCACCAAGGACAAGAATCACCTCTTCTGGATCATATATCTTACTAATAGTATCTATTGCAGCCTTTGTTGAATCTGGATTGGCGTTGTAACAGTCGAGAATGAGAGTAAGATTACCTGCCTTCATCCTCTCCATGCGCATAGAAAGGCCTCTAAAATCTTTCAGTCTGAATGCTGCATCATTTAACTCAAATCCAAGTAGATCTACAATGGCAAGGGCAAAGGATGCATTAAATATGTTATGTAATCCTGGTAGAGTAAGATCAACATCAACAGATCTGTTTTTATAGTTAAAACGAAATCTACTATCCCATCCTCTCTGGTAGATATTATCAATTCTGTATTCAGATGATCTATCTGTGCCGTAGAAAATAATCTCTTTCTTATATCCTGAAGTCTGACTTTTAAGACGCTCATTTAATAAAACAACTGAATCTTCTTTGAGCAGATCAATACCGGAGAGTTTTTCTTCTAAAAGACTTTCAAAACTGCCAAAATTACCTATATGTGCACATGTTACATTTGTAACTCCATATACATCAGGATCTATGATTGAAGTAAGATACCTTATCTCGCCTTTCGAATTGGTGCCCAACTCAAGTACTGCTATCTTATCATCTTCTTTGATCTGAAAGATTGAAAGTGGTAGCCCAATCTGATTGTTAAAATTACCAGGATTAGATATAACCTCAGTAAAGGCTTTTAACATATGCTGGAGCATCTCTTTTGTTGTAGTTTTACCACTACTTCCTGTAATTGCGACTCTTTTACCAGACCAGTCAGAAAGAATAACCTTTGCCAAGCTACCTAACCAAGCAATTGTATTATCTACAACCAGCCTGTCTATATCACTGTTTATTTTATATCCTTTTTCTACAACAACACAGCTTGCACCCTTTTGGATTGCCTCATCAATAAATTGATGTCCATCAAACCTTTTACCTCTTATTGCCACAAAGATTTCATCTTTATTTAACTTTCTTGAATCAATAGAGATTCCCTTTATTACTCCTTTAGGGTCTGCAAACAATCCAGCCCCTGTCAATCCTGCAATCTCTCCCAGAGTGTATCTTTCTACTATTTTTTTAGCCATCTTAACAGCTCTTTTTGATCTGAAAAAAAGACCTTTTTATTACCAATTATTTGATAGTCTTCATGACCTTTGCCAGCTACCAGAATAGTATCTCCCTCTTCTGCGATCTCACAAGCAAATTTTATTGCCTCTTTCCTGTTTGTAATTGTGTAATATTTTGAATCACTTATACCACTTTTTATGTCATCAATTATACTATCTGGATCCTCAGTCCTCGGATTATCAGATGTAATCACAACAATATCAGCAAGTTTTGAGGCAATCCTTCCCATCATAGGTCTTTTCTTTTTGTCTCGATCACCTCCACAACCAAATACACATATTAATCTCTTTTTAGTATAACTTCTTAGTACAAGCAGTGCCTTTTCAAGTGAATCTGGTGTATGAGAATAATCGACAACTGCAAGGATATCTCTTGGAGTTTTTATACGCTCCATCCTGCCTGGCACTCCCTGTAATAATTCAATTCCTTCAACTATTTTTTCTTTATCAATCCCGAGTAGATGACAGCATAGTGCTGCTGAAACCACATTATATGCGTTAAAAAAGCCGAGCATTGGAGTAGTTACAACTAAGGTTTCATCAAAGAGATCTATTTTTACCTCAAGTCCACTCTTTTTTTGTTTTGCAGCAAATCTTATATCTGCATCGGGATGTGTTCCATAGGTTAGAAATCTTTTGCCAAATTTGTTACATCTATCCATAAAACGGGGAGCATATCTATCATCTAAATTGATTAAAAATGTTGAGGCAGGTTTGAGTTTTTCAACAATCTTCAATTTTGCAAAAAGATAATCATCCATATCCTTATGGTAATCCAGATGGTCCTGAGTAAGATTCGTGAAGATTGCAATGTCAAACAAAAGATCACCTGTTCTGTCCTGTTGAAGGGAATGTGATGAAACCTCCATTATAAGAAACTCAGCACCCTCATCTGCACCCTTTCTCATAAGACCAAAGAGTATTTCTGGCTCTGGAGTTGTCAGGCCATTCATTATTCTTTTTTTGTTAATACGATACTCTATCGTTCCTATTAAAATTGATCTCCTCCGGGCACTGTGTAAGATGGATTCAATCAAATATGTGGTTGTTGTCTTCCCATTTGTCCCCGTAACTCCAATTGCAGAAAGATGCTCCTCTGGATAATCAAAAAACCATGATACCGCCTTTCGGAGTGCCTCCCTTGAAGATGGGACCAAGACTGTGGGGACATTCAGTTTTCTATCTATTTTTGTGTCAGTTATTATTATTGATGCACCTCTGTCAACAGCCTCCTCTACAAACTCTATCCCATGTGAGTTTGTCCCCGGTAGAGCAAAGAATACCCAGTCCTTGTTGATCCTCTTTGTATTTGAAGATATACCCAATATCTCTTTTTCATGAAAGACCACTTTTTCACTTGATACACCAAGGAGGTTAAGCAGACCTTTTATTGTCTTTTTTTCAATCATCAAAGTAGTCCTCCAATACCAGCCTGACCTTTCTACCTGATGGGATCCTGCTCCCTGGCTTTGGCCACTGACTTACACATACTCCACTGCCTGATACATCAAGCTTGAGACCCATTCTAAGACTGACCCTTAATGCATCCTTTAACCCAAGACCCACAAAATTTGGTATTCTGTTGGTAGTCTTATTACTTTTTGACCCACTAAAGTATAGAGGAAATATCCTGCGATCCCTTTTGATAATCTGTGATTCTTCATTTCTTGTAACCTTTACCTTTTCCACACTATCGAGTGGAACAACATTTATATACTTAAGTATTCTGTCCATTATTGCTGCAAAGGCAGGGGCAGCAACTTTACCACCGTAATACTCCCCTTCTGGCTCATCAACAACAATTACTGCACTTAAAACAGGATGATCTGCAGGGACAAAGCCCATAAAGAGAGAAGTCCAGCGTTTCTTTGAATATTTACCGGTCTCAGGGTCAAGCTTCTGGGCTGTACCGGTCTTTCCTGCAACCCTGTAACCCCTCACCTTTGCATACTTGCCGGTTCCTATGTTTGAGACAACACCCTCCATCATCTTTGTAACCTTAACAGCGACCTCTTCACTGACTACCCTCTTTTTCTTTTGATTACGTGCAGGCATCATAGTGCCTCCAGGGAATTCAGCACTTTCAACAATTGTGGGTGCCAGATAGACACCTCTGTTAGCGATAGTATTCAATGCTGCAATCAACTGAATGGCTGTAACAGAAAGGCCCTGTCCAAAGGCATGATTAAATAGATCTACCCTGTACCACCTGTTGGGAGGGCGCAACAGCCCTCTTGATTCTGCAGGGAGTTCAATACCGGTCTTCTGACCGAATCCGAATTCTCTAAGATATCTATAGTAAACCTCTTTACCAAGTCGAGCTGCTATCTTGCCTGAACCTATATTGCTTGAGTGGATTAGTATCTCATCTATTGAAAGTTTACCAAAGGGGTGAGAATCGTGAATCGTTACTCCATCTATCTTAACAACACCACCCTCGCAATCAATCTTCTCATCTTCGTCAACCACACCTTCGTTGAGGGCAGCTGCCATCAAAAATACCTTCATAGTTGAGCCTGGTTCAAAAACATCTGTAACAGCCCTGTTTTTAAATGTTGAGGTGTTGTAATTTTGATACTCATTGGGATCAAAGGTGGGATAGTTCGCAAGTGCAAGTATCTTCCCGTTTTTTGGATTGCTTACAACAGCAATTATTCCTTTTGGTGTATACTTTTGATAGATCTTTTTTACCTCTTCTTCAACAATATACTGAATATTTCTGTCTATTGTAAGGATAAGATTTGCACCTCTTGAGCTGTCTGGCAGAATATTTTCATCTAAGATATACCTCCTCCCCCTTCCATCTCTCATCACTGATAGTTTATATTGATAACCAGATAAAAGATAATCGTATTTTAATTCTATACCTGCAAGTCCTTCTGAATCGATGTTTGTAAATCCGAGCACCTGAGCCAGAAGTTCACCATTTGGATAGAACCTCTTGCTCTCCTTCACCATTTCTATCCCTTCAAGCCTTTTCTCCCTAACAGCCTTAGCAACATCTTCACTGACCTTGCGCTTTATCCAGACAAATCTTCTTTTGCTATTGAGCCGTCTCAGGATTGTCTTCTGGGATACACCGGTTAGTTTGGATAATATCTTTGCAGTTTTTTGTTTATCTTTTACCTTAATTGGATCTGCATAAATCGAATGAACATCAAGACTGATTGCAAGAGGCGTGCGATTTCGATCGAAGATTATTCCCCTTTTTGGGGCAAGTTTCATCTGCTTTTTGAACTGCCAGATTGCTTCTCTGTAAAGTCTCCCTCTATCAATTATCTGAAGTTGATAGGCCCTAATCAGTACAGCAACAGCTGCAAGTGTAACTATACTTGCAATAAACAGTATTCTTAACCTGAGTGCCTTTGACTCGTTAATCATCAGACTCACCTATGATGACAAACTGACTCTTCTCAGGATATCTCATGTTGAGAAGCTTTGAAGAAATATTATGTATCCTTTCAGGACCTGAAAGAGAAGAAAGCTCAAGACGTAGTTTCTGGTTCTCCTGTAATAACTGTTCCCAGTGCCTGTTTTCTGCCGTAATTGCCATCCCGAGAGAAAGGGTCTTAAAAGAAATCCAAACATGAAAGAGTGCAAGAAATAAAAAAACTAAGATGGTAAGAAATTTTGCCTTCCTCAAGACAAACAGTGATATAGAATGGTCCTGCTGCCTGCTCTTTATTGAGGCAACCGACTTTGTTGTTATAGCCATATTAGCCATCTATCTTCTCCCCCGCTCTTAATTTTGCACTCCTTGCCCTTGGATTGTGCGCTATCTCACTTTTATCAGGTTTAATTACCTTTTTATTGAGTCTTATCAGCTGCCTTTTTTTATTACATCTACAGTAGGGAATCGATGGAGGGCATATACAATCCTTTTCAAGATACCTGAAACACTGTTTAACCATCCTGTCTTCCAAGGAGTGAAAGCTAATAATAAAGACCCGTCCACCTACACGCAACCAGTTTATAAATTTCTTTAAAAAAATACTAAGTTCTTCTAATTCTCTGTTAACTACTATCCTGAGTGCCTGAAAGATTTTTGCGAGGAGGTTGTAACTTCTATATCTCATTGATGGTGGCATAACCTCTTCGATGCTCTTTGCAAGATCGCCAGTTTTTTTTATCCTATTTTCCTGAAAGTCTCGCAATATAGCCCTGGCATAGCGGTAAGAGTTTTTGACTTCACCATATCTGTTCAGGATCCTGGCCAGTTCTTTTTCATTCCATTCTGTAAGAAAATCTTTAAGGCTCTTTTTTTGCCCCTTGTCCATACGCATATCAAGCGGGCCATCTTTCATAAAGCTAAAACCTCGCTTAGGATCATCGATCTGATATGAAGAGATACCAAGATCGAGCAGCATATAACCTACCGAATCCAGTGACTCCTGTTGTAGTATGTTGTCAAAATTTGAAAAATTTCCATGATAAAGATGTACCCTGTCTTTGAACTTTGATAATCTTTTTTTACAGAGAGTTAGGATATCTTTGTCTCTATCAATACCGATATATAGCTTTATCCATGGTGCCCTTTGCAAAATAAACTCTGCATGCCCTCCTGCTCCAACTGTACAGTCAAGAAAGACAGTGTCCCAATCTCTTTTTAAAAACTCAAAAACCCTCTCTTTAAGGACAGGTGTATGATATATTTCTATGCCCTTTTGCACCCTTATGTTCCTATACTTTTCATTATTTCAACAACCCGGGTTAAATCCTCCTCTGTTATAGACTGCTGCTCTTTTTGCCAGTTTTCCACACTCCATAGCTCCATCACCCTGTTCATACCTGCCCAGACCACCTCTCTATCAATTCCGGCAACATCCCTTAAATCCTGCGGGATAAGTATGCGGCCATTGCCATCAATTGGGGCATCCTTTGCCCTTGTAACAAGCATCCTTATAAGTCGAGATGATGATGGATCAAAAATAGACAGTTGTGACAGTTTATCTTCTAATCGACGCCATTCGTTGTACGAATAACAGATTAAACACGGAAAACTGAGGTGTTTGGTTATTACAAGTTTTTCAGAACCCTGCGATTTAATAATCTCTCTAAATTGTGAAGGTACACTAACCCTGCCCTTTTTATCAAGCGTATGTATATATAGCCCGTGAAACATGGAGCTCCCTATAAACCACTTAATTCCACTTTATACCACTTTATGTATCATATATACCACCCAAATGTCAACAGCATTAACAAATATCTTTGTATTGTCTCTCAGTAA
>CAYSBA010000070.1:0-6635 GCA_964429075.1 uncultured bacterium | reverse complement strand
ATCATCCTCTCCGCCTTATCTTTCGTATGATCTGCAACATCTACACCTGCTGAAAATGCCTTCTCGCCCTGACCCCTGAGAACAATGATCCCTCGATTATTATCCTTTAACCTATTAAGGATATCTATTAAATCTCTGATTGTCTCAAGATCAAGGATGTTAAGAGGTGGTTTGTTTATAATAATTTCATGTACATAGGGTAGTTTTTCCTTTACAAGAATATTTGAAGAAGATGACATAAAACCTCCTTATAAGCCCTACGGAGAGAGGGGGATTCGAACCCCCGGTCCCGAAAACGGGACACCTGATTTCGAATCAGACGCCTTAAACCACTCGGCCATCTCTCCAGCCTTTTTAGATATACAATTGTATGGGATTGTCAACCTCGTAATAAAGGGTTATTTTTTTCTATCAGAAAAAGAGCAAAAAGATACATCCATATCAACCAATATTACATCAGTCTCAGGCAGGCAACTGATTCTTTTATACACATAATTATGGCTTGTTTTTTTTGGGCAATTTTTATAAAAAATAAAATGAACATGATGAGATATATATATACCATTTTTATGCTCTTATTGTGTCTACCGCTAACAGCCAAGGCAGAAGAAAAAAGGCAAGAAAAAGAGATTCTGATTATGCCAGTAAAGTCTCAGGATGCAATTAGTAGTGGCTATGCAAAACTTGCAACCAAGATTGCATCTGCAGTGGTAGCAAGCTTTGATGAGTATCATTCAATAACGATGGATGAGGTAAAAGAATTACTTACTCTGGAGCAACAGAAACAGCTTTTGGGATGTGAAAACATAAATTGTTACACCAATATTGCAGGCCTTCTTGGAGCTGATCTTGTTCTTACAGGATCGGTATCAAAGGAGGGTGATGTTATTTCTTTGATATTTACTCTACTTGAGCCAAAGAGTGGTAAATCTGTTGAAAGGGTTGCTGTCCTTGTTAGAAATAAAGAGAGGTTTTCTGAGTTTACCAAGAAGATCTTGTTGAAATTATTTAAAAAGAGATATAGTGGCTGGATACGCTTTAAAAACCTTATCGAAGAGAGGAGGTTGAATGGAATAGATCTTACTGCCGGCTTAAATATCCCGCAGAAGGGATTAAAAAAGGGGATATTATTATCCCTTAGCTATGTGCATTCTTACAGAAGGTTTAGATTTTATCTAAGTTCAGGGCTCAATAGTGCGTATGTAGATCTTAAGACTGCAACAAATCCAACTGAAGAGACCAGGACATACACAGGTAGTCTCTCTTCTCTTTATCTACTTTTTTATACAGATTATATGGTATTTCAATTAGCTGATATAATAGATTTTGCTGCAGGTGTGGGTTTAGGATATCTGTTTACGACCGGTCTAACGATTAAAGTGGATGAAGAAATAAAAAAACGACTTCCTGAATTAATTGATGGTACATCCTTCTTTTATAAAATTGGTATAAATGTTTCATTTTATCCCCTATCGCGTTTTGTCCCTCAGCTGAAATTTGCATACAGGATGGGAGGTAAGGTCTTGATAGAAGAAAAACACTTTAACCCTTTTGGTGGTCCGGTCTATGAGAAGAGAGAGCTATTTCCAGTTGGCCTTTATCTTGCAGCAGGAGTAAGGTATAGGTTTTAGAGATGAAAACAATGCATTATAGGATATTGATGATACTATTTTCAATAATAATTTTAGAAGGTTGTGCTGCAAAAAATGCAGCAAAAGATGGGGATAACTGCATTGGTGATAGTTGTGTAGGATACAGTTTTACAGTACCTGAAAATCCCTTCATTAAGGGTACAGAGCTACTAAAATTCTACATGCCATTGAGATGTCAGGAGGTTGACTTTAGCAATCCATCTAAATTTTTTATACAATATGAGCAGAAGGATGCAGATTTTTATGCAATCTATATCTTCGATGCCCCGATCCCTCAGCCAGAATCCTCAAACATTCCTGAATCTTCACGAAAGCATATCATCTGGTCATGGAATTCTTCTCTCGAAAAAGGAGTAACAGGAAATGTAAGATATACAGACGGCAATGGAGTTGATACAGATGGGCTACCGGATAGGGATAAAGATCCACCGGATCTTTCTACCATAAAAGATGGTATCTATTTTGTCCTGATCCTTGGATGGAGTGGTATTGATCTTAAATATTCGAGCGAATTGAGGGGATTCTGTGTAAATTCCTGCCCGGATACATTTCAGGATATGGATGTTATCTGCGCTCCTGTTTCTCCATAAGGGATTAATTATGTACAGGATTTTATTGGTTGATGACAACAGAGAAAACCTTGAATCTTTGAAGAGGATCCTTTCTGCAAAGGACTATGAAATTGACACCGCTACAGATGCTATTTCTGCGCTTGATCTTCTAAGGCAGAAGGAGATTGACCTTGTTATTACTGATCTTGTTATGGATAAGATGGATGGGCTGGAACTCCTCAGGGAAATAAAAACAAAATGGCCGGATATAGAGGTGATCCTGGTTACAGCCTATGGTACAATTGAACGTGCTGTATCTGCAATGAAAGAGGGTGCATTTGATTTTATTGCAAAACCCCTAAAATCTGTTTTTGTTTTAAAATCTGTAGAAAAGGCAATTGAGAGGAGAATACTATCTCTTGAAAATAGAGAGCTTAAAAAAAGATTAAAAAACTATACCAACCCTGTTCTTGTCGGCGAATCACCTCAGATTAAAAGGGTAAAAAAGATAATAGAAAGGATTGCACCTACAGACATAACTGTTCTTATAGAGGGAGAAAGCGGTACAGGGAAGGAGATTGTTGCAAGGATGATCCATGAAATGAGCAAACGTTCAAACCGATATTTTCAAATTATAGATCTTACAGTGATGCCAGATAGTCTTATGGAATCAGAGCTTTTTGGATTTAAAAAGGGTGCATTTACAGGGGCCAATACAGACTACGAAGGAAAGATCAAAAGTGCATCTGGAGGGACACTCTTTCTTGATGAGATAGGGGAATTACGTCCAGAGCTTCAGGTAAAACTGTTGCGTTTCCTGCAGAGTGGTGAAATAATGCCCATTGGCTCTACACGAAGCATTCATGTAGATGTAAGGGTAATTGCAGCAACAAATAAAAAACTCCAGCATGAGGTTGAAGAAGGCAGGTTTAGGGAAGATCTTTACTATAGATTAAATGTTATGAAAATAACGATACCACCATTAAGAGAGAGGCTGCAGGATATACCACTTTTAGTAGAGCATTTTTTAAAGCGGATAAAGAATAAGCATGAGGATATAAAAGTGGAAGGATTCACAAGAGACGGTCTTTCTGTATTAAGGTCTTATCATTGGCCTGGTAATGTAAGGGAGCTGGAAAATCTTGTAGAACGCCTATCACTGACAGTTGACGAAAGACTAATCGATAAAAATATACTTCTTGAAGTGCTTTCAGATGTTGAATCAGATACAAGTAAAGATTTACTTACAATACCATTTGGTGCAAGACTTGACGAGATTGAGGATATGGTTATACGATACACCCTAAGGAGAACAGGAGGAGATAAAGAGATGGCAGCAAGGATTCTTGGTATATCAGCAAGAACCATTTACAGGAAGATCAAAGAAGATGGACATTAAAAAGATAATGCAATCACCCGAATTCTGGGGAAAAGGCAAGAGAGATATAAAGGTTGTGGAGACTCACATATCCACCGTTTTTTTGGTTGGAGATAGGGTCTATAAGATTAAAAAGCCTGTAGATTTTGGTTTTCTCGATTATTCAAGCTATGAAAAGAGAGAGGAGAATATAGTAAGAGAGTTAAAACTTAACCAGCGACTTTCACCAGACATCTATGAAGGGATTACCTACCTTGTAGAGAAAAATGGGACCTATTTATTATCAAAGGATGGTAGAAGAGTTGAACCGGTACTTGTGATGAAGCGGTTGAAAGACGAAGACCTTCTGGCTACAAAGATCAGGGCTTTGACAACAGAGCAAAAAAGATCGCTCCTATCAAAACTAGGCAGAAAGATTGCCTGTTTTCATAGAGGTGCTGAAGGTGGAGAGTATATAGAACGCTTTGGGGATATTAAGACCATAAGGATTTCTATCGAAGAGAATTTCAATCAGACAATAGATTTTATATCAAAGACCATAGATAAGGATATCTATGATGCAATAAAAGAATACTCCTACGATTTCTTAGAGCGAGAATCTGTTTTTATAAATAGAAAAAAGAAGGGTCGAATAAGAGATTGTCATGGTGATCTACATCTCAAACAGATCTATGCAGATGATAGTAAAATCTGGGTTACCGATTGTATTGAGTTTAATGAGAGGTTCAGGTTTATCGACACAGCTTCTGATATTGCCTTTCTTGTAATGGATTGTATCTATAGATCTTCGATTAATGATGCCTTTTTGTTGTTGAATTCATATTTGAGTATTGAGCCCGATATATCGCTGCCCGAAGTTCTAAGGTTCTATCTCGTTTACAGGGCGTATGTACGGGGGAAGGTCAACTCTTTTATCTGGAGTGATACAAAAAAAACCTCTGTTTTAGAGGAGGCAAAGGGCTATTTCGATCTTGCCTACAATCTAATTAAAAGAGAAAAGAGGCCTGTACTATTTTTGATGTGTGGGCCATCTCGCTCGGGGAAGAGCACACTTGCTGATGAAATATCATACAGGTTCCCTTCATTAATCTATCGTTCAGATTCAATAAGAAAGGATCTTTTTGGATTCACTCCAATTACAAGTGTTCCTGACGAATTTAAAGAAATGGTCTATTCTTCTCCTGTAAGTGATAGGGTATACAAAAAACTTCTCAAAGCTGTGCAGAATTCACTTTCAGAAGGATGGTCTGTAGTGGCAGATGCCACCTTTATAAAGAGAAGACACCGACAGAGATTTATTGAGGTGGCAAAGAGTCTTGGTACTGGGGTAATAATTGTCTATATGGATATAGATGAAAAGGAAGCCATGATAAGATCAACAAAAAAAAGATATTATGATACCTCTGATGGTGATTATGAAATATTTTTAAAACAAAAAGAGCTGATTGAGCCCCCTTCAGTTGATGAGGGTTCACCTGTTGTAAGAATTACACATGATATCACACCAGAACTGGCAGCAGATCTTGTACTTAGAGAGGCAGGAGTTGTCTGAAGGGGCAAAAATAATAGCCGTTGCAAATCAAAAAGGTGGCGTAGGTAAAACAACAACCTGTGTAAACCTTGGATCTGCCCTTGCTATACTTGAAAAAAGGGTCCTTCTTGTTGATTTTGATTCGCAATGTAACCTGACAATATCGTTGGGAATTGAAGATACAAAAAAGAACATACACGACATCCTCTCAGATAGAATAGACATAAAAGATGCTATAAAAAGTGTTCATTTAGAGAACCTATGGGTGATTCCAGGCTCTGAAGATATGGCAGCCCTTGAGCTTGAACTCGCAGAAAGAGAAAACAGGTATTCCTTTTTAAGTCGTAAGCTAATAGAAACAGTTCTGGATTTCGACTATGTATTGATTGATTGTCCACCCTCACTTGGGCCTTTGACTATAAATGCCCTCTATGCAGCTGACTCTGTTATTATTCCTGTGCAGGCAGAATTTCTCCCTATGGATGGCCTTAGGCAGATCTTCAGAACCTTGGAATATATTAAGAGTTATCTTAACAAGGTGGTTAGAGTGGAGGGTGTACTTGTTACCATGTATGATAAACGAAACAACATCTGTAAGCAGGTTTTAGAAGAACTAAAAAATCATATGGATGGTCTTTTATTTAATACAGTTATTAGAAGAAATGTTACACTAAGTGAAGCACCAAGTTTTGGATTACCGGTAATGCTATACAACATTGCATCATACGGTTCAAAGGACTATCTTAATCTTGCAGCCGAGATTATCAAAAGGAGGCAGGAATGACAAAAAAAAGGTCGTTGGGTAGGGGACTCGAATATCTCTTTAAAGATGGAGTTAAACTACCCTCTGAAAACGATGATTTTCAACTTACAAAGATAGATATAGACTTAGTGAAGCCATCGAGAGTGCAACCAAGAGAAAAATTTGATGACGAAACGTTAGATTCACTTGCAAAATCAATAAAAGAAGTAGGACTGCTGAATCCAATTGTTGTAAAAAGAAAAGGAGATGATTTTGAACTTATAGCGGGTGAGAGAAGACTCAGGGCATCTGCACGTGCTGGTTTAAAAAAGATACCCGCGATTATTATGCAGATGGATGATAAGACGTCTCTATTTTCAGCCCTTGTTGAGAATCTCCAGAGAGAAGACCTCAATCCCCTTGAGATAGCAAGTGGTCTGGCAACACTGGTAAATGAATTTGGTCTAAGTCACACAGAAGTTGCAAAGAAAACCGGAATATCAAGGCCACAGGTTACAAACTATTTAAGACTCCTTGGTCTTCCATGGAGGGTCAGGGAGATGATCAAAAATAATTTGCTGAGCTATGGTCATGCCAGGGCATTACTCGGCGCTGAAGACCCGTCAGAGATAGTTAATCTTGCAGAAAAATGTCTAAAAGGTGGATGGTCTGTGCGTAGGCTTGAAGATGAAATAAGAAGAAGAAAAGAGACTTCATCAAAAAAGGAAACACCAACAGATCCAGATTTAAAATTGTTACAGGAGAGATTGTCAAAGAGGTT
>CAYSBA010000069.1:6161-6656 GCA_964429075.1 uncultured bacterium | reverse complement strand
AGAACAGATCTATCTGGCCTATGAATATGAAAACTATATCAAAAAATGGACCGTATTATATATGGAATACTGGGTAAAGGTTGTAAAAAAGAGCCAAGACTCAGATTGGAGTGATATTTTAGTGAGCAAACAACTTGGCTCTACCGATACGATCGATCCAATTGAATCAAATATGAATAACATACAAATATCACGATATACAAAATCATCCTCTGAATATCTAAAGATTGTTGCCTCATATAAGACTGATGATAATAATGAGTTGAGGAATAAGATAGATGAAGATTCTCAAAACGAAAATCTTATATACGGACTTTCAATGAGAAAAGATAATTCAGAAAGCACATTCATCAGTTACTTTTTAAAATACACATCTGGTTCAGGTCCATTTCTACTGATAAAGGAGAGACTATATTTAAAAAGTTTTTATAATAGTGATCCAGGTCCTCAGATTATGGATGAAAGAGATTATAGACAGCCAACAGGTCTTAATCT
>CAYSBA010000069.1:0-6151 GCA_964429075.1 uncultured bacterium | reverse complement strand
TAGATATGACTGTTGATCCGATGAACAGACTGCATCTTCTCTTCGATAGATATGTAAATGGTGAATACAAATTAACAATGATGGTAGGAGATATTATACATAATAATTGGGGCAGAAAAACAAAAGAGATTATTTTCCCTGGTTCATGGACCGCTGAGAATATACGAGGTATTGAAATATCTTCAGGTAACATGGGAGAGGTTCTTGGAGTGGTTCTTGTATCGGATGATCAGAACAATTTTGAGCTGTTCTTTTTAGGTCCAGATAGGATATAATCAAGAGGTAAAAATGAAAAGAGGGGGCCTTTGTGTAGGTGTACTAATTGGCGTATTTAGTATCTTTTTTTCAATATATGCTACTCCTATAAAAGATGGTATCTCACCACAGATTATAAAGCTACCAAAGGGTCCTGGAAGTATCGAGGGTATGGGTGACAGCTTCAATCCAAATCCATCTACAGGCACATTTACATACAGTGTACCGGTAAGGGTCCCTGATGGAGCAGGTGGCCTGACACCATCTCTTGCAGTTACCTACTCTACGTCATACGGCATGTGTACACAGATTGCACCAGGATGGTCGCTAAATATCCCCTATATAAAGTGGAGTATAAGAGCAGGTATTCCTGATGAGGTTATGCAGTCCAACTTTTCAGGACCATTTCAATTAATAGGTCTGGGTGGCTCGAGAGAGCTAATTAAAGACTCAGACAACACATTCTATCCAGAAAAACAGGATCCAGGCAATCCAATGCAGCTTGTTTACGATAAGGCCAGCGATACCTGGACCCTTAAATACAATCGCCTGATCTACTATTTTGGTGCAGGCAATGATTCTGTTCTTGAGGGTAAATATGGTACCTATAGCTGGTACTTAAACAAGATTGTAGATAGGTTTGGTAACACCATTATTTATAGATATGAAAAACATGGTCGAAGACCCTATATATCAAATATAGAATACAACTTTTATGATCAGAATCTTATTAACCGAGTCACGTTTAACTATACCGAAACAGATATTG
Organism: uncultured bacterium; assembly: GCA_964429075.1. Taxonomy (GTDB): domain Bacteria; phylum CAYSBA01; class CAYSBA01; order CAYSBA01; family CAYSBA01; genus CAYSBA01. The sequence continues at coordinate 5,127 of CAYSBA010000069.1, read as the reverse complement.
ATATTGTAAGCTCAACATCCGGTATTATCACAGAATGCAAAGCACGTCTAAGAGAGATCGTTGTACAACAGGGAGATAGAATTTTGTATAGATATGCTTTTGGATATAAAGAGGGTCTATACAGGGAGCTTTCAAACATAAAGATCACTGCATCGGATGGAACAGACCTCCCTGAGCTTTCATTTGACTATTATTCAAACCTACCACAAAAGGAGAGCTATAGTGTTCATTTCATGGAGAATGCACCATCTTCATATCTGAGCAATCAGGACAATACATTAATGGATATAGATGGAGATGGCCTTTCTGACTTTTTAAAGACCGAGGCAGGTAACTGGAGATATCGAATAAATCTCGGTGATGATACCTTTGACCAGGAGAGGGTATTCGAACTATCTCCATCTTTCTCCCTGAGTAATTCATATGCAAGTTTTTGCGATATAGATGGAGATTCGATAGCGGACCTGATAACCATATTCAGTGATCATATAAAATATATGAGGGGAAATTATGGTGCCTCTTTCGATAGATCTGTTGAGATAAGTCCCGGTCTGTCTATCGATATCAATGATCCAGACGTGAGATTCAGCGATCAGAATGGAGATGGATTAACTGACATCCTGATATCCTCAGATGATGGTATCTTTTTTGTCAAGAATCTTGGTAATGGTAGATTTTCAGAGCCTGTTATGGCAGGACCGGTATCACAGGATCAGACAGTTATGTTCTCTCAAAGAAATATTAGACTCGCTGATGTAAATGGAGATGGCCTATCTGATATTTTGAGCTTTCAAAGGGGGTATTTTGATATATGGCTATCCACGGGTATGGGACATTTTGAATATTATAAAAGGGTCTCTGGATTAGATCAGAATCTTGATCCTCAAGACTGGATTGTTGGAGATATAAATAAAGATGGTATATCAGATCTTTTGCACTATGAGTATACGACCGCTGTAGTTTATTTATTATCTCCAGATGGTATGAGACCCCTTGAGTACTGGATTTCAAACCTGCCTCAGAGGGAAGAAGATACCTATATAGGTCTTGCTGATATGGATGGTAACAGGACAAAAGATATTGTAGTGCAGGATGGTCAAAAGTTTGCCTATATAGAGCTTTTCGGTAATGGCGATGAAACTTATGCCCTTCTTCTCAGGAGTATAAACAATGGAAGAGGTCTTATAAGAACAGTAGAATACAGTACCACAGCAATCCTGTCCAAAGAGGCAAAAAGGGTTGGTTCTCCGTGGGACTTTAACACCCCTGTAAATAAATGGGTTGTAACATCAATCACAGAGACCGACAGTATGTCACTTTTTATACAAAAAGACTTTGATTATAGAGACGGCATATACGATGGCACTACAAGAAGGTTCTATGGTTTCAGATTTGTTAAAAAGAGAATAGATGGCGATTCTAACGACGCTGGACTGGTTGAGATTATCAATTTTTATCAGCCTCCAGAGTATGATAGGGTCCTTTCTGGTATGGTAGAGAAGGATTTATTTACAGATGAAGATCAAAATGCAATAGTACAGAAGGTATATGAAGCAGATGTGGTTAAAAATGATCTCGGCAGTTTTGGAGTGGTCAAAGGGGTCCGACAGACTCTATTCAGAGAAGATGCCAGTTCGGTAACATCAAAGACAACCATAACTTACGATGAGTTTGCAAACAAAACAAGGATAGAAGAAGAGGGTTTTGTAGAAGAATCTGGTGATGAAAGGATAACCGAATTTGATTACTATAACTCACGACAAAGCTGGCTTTTTGGAATTGTAATTGAAAAAAGGGTGTATGATGGAGATTATGTACCGTATAGTGTAGAGCGTTTTTACTACGATGGACAGCCCTTTGTGGGTCTAAATCTTGGTGAAGTAGAAGATGGGCTTTTGATGAGAAAGACTGTATTTATTGATCCATCTGATAAAAATAGCGAAACCCTACAAAGGGCATACAAATATGATCAATATGGCAATAAAACTGGAATAAAGACAAAGACAGATCTTACGATAACAATTGATTATGATTCAACAAAGACCTATCCAACAAGGGAGGTATGGCATCTAAAGGAAGGGACGACCTATAGTATAACTGCAGAGTATGATCGTGGTCTTGGAAGGATTACAGAATTTGTTGCAGAAGATGGAGGTGTATATCGATACGAGTATGATGGACTTGGCAGACTGAAAAAAGAATTTTTCCCAGACGATGGCTCAGATGAACCCACTTATCAGTATGAGTATATATTGAAAAGTCCGGTCTCTATTTTAATAAGCCACATAAATCCAGAATACGGCAAAAGATCAAAGGCAATAACAAGATACGATCTTTTTGATGGCTATGGAAGAAAGATACAATCTCTTATAAATACAGAAACCGATGGTATTAGTGGACAACAAAGACTCCTTGTAAGCAATACCACATTCTACGGTATATATGGGAAGAAAAAATTTGTGTATCAACCTTTCTACACCGATACACTGGATCAGGATTCAATCCTTTCGCTTGATCAGCCGATTATCAAGGATGATATACCAAAAACAGAGTTTTTCTACGATTCAATAGCAAGGCTAATGCAGCAGATTGAGCCTGATGGTGGCATCAGGATATGGGAGTTTGATGGTGAAAGGAGTCTGATATACGACCCAGATGATACAGAAAGATCGAATGATCATTATAATACTCCGAAAGTAGTAATAAAAGACGGCCTTGGTAGAATAAGTAGTATTACATACGACAGTGGTAAAAATAAATATGTTTTTGAGTACAGTTATGATCCAATGGACAGACCGGTCAAGGTGAAGCTGCCGGACAATCTTTTTGTAAAATATCTCTATGATGGGCTTGGCAGACTCCTTGTTGTGGACTCTCCCGATACTGGAAAGATTGTTAATACATACTCTATTTATTCAGTACCGATCGAAAGGAGCTGGTTTGATGGATCGGTTGTGCGGTTTAGCTATGATTCACTGGAAAGGGTCACATCTGTAGATCTTGGTGCAGATGGTGACATAGAGTACCGCTATATCTACGACAGTTATGATGGCTGTGGTGCTGCTTTAAAAGATGGTAATACAACAGCAAAACTTGCCTGTGTGATCGAAGAAACAGAGCTCGAAAATAGATGTGTTTTGTTCGGTTATGACCTAAGAAAGAGGAGAAACAGGATACTGCATCATATTAAAGATTCAGGGGACTACCTGATAAAGACAGATTTTGACCGTCACGGCAGATTAAAAGATGTAGTCTATCCTGATGATACAACGATAACATATCGTTATTCCAAAAATTCCAGCTTAATTGCAATAGATGGAGTTGTTGCATACAGCATAAACAGACTTGGTTTTGTTGAAGATGCCCTTTATGACGATGGCCAAATAGAGGAAAAAAGAGGATATGATATAAAGGGCAGGCTCATCTCCCTTAATGTGGGTAGCAATGGCAACAAATATGGTATCACATACAGTTATGACATTGTTGATAACCTTATAAAAAGGATAACAGATGAGGGAACACAGGAGACATTTCACTACGATGCACTGAACAGGCTGATCGGCTGGCAAAGAGAAAATCAAAACATAAAGTGGGAGTTTGAGGATCTATTCAGATTAAAAAGGATAGATGCAAATGGTGAAAAATCTTTAGCTTACAGTGGTAACATTGAATATGTAGAAAATACTCACAGGATATCAAGCATTGGTTCATCAAATTTAAAATGGGATAGTGCAGGCAGACTAAATAAAGCTGGAGAAAAAATTTACAGATGGAATATGTTGGGCAGGCTTATTGATGTAAAGGATAACGAAGGTAACAGGGTTTTGATGTCCTACGGATTTGATGGTCAAAGGAGGAGAAAGATTACTAATGGAAAGACCATAATCTATCTAAATAGGTATGCTTCTCTGATTAATGGCAGGCTTACAAAGTATATATATGCAGGGAAAAGGCTTGTTGCAAAAATTGAAAGCAACAAAATCTGTACTGATCGCAATAACTGTATCAAGGCCTCTGGAATTACATTTGATAACGACCTGTTCTGGCTTATTTTTTCAATAATACTTGGTGGTTTGCTAATACTATTTATGTTGATCTTAAGAGAACAGGGGACTGTTTTTGCTTTAAAGTATTTTACATCCTTGATTATGCTTTTATCCCTTATGACCTGCAAGGATGGCTGTAGCAATGATGGTGATGAGAGGATAAGTTACTATCACCTGGATTATCTTAACAGTCCTGTTTTTGTTAGTCATGATGATGGAAATATAGAGAAAAGGGAGTATGGTCCCTATGGTGATTTTCTTGGAGAGGATGGTGAATTTGGTTTTGTTGGGAATAGATATGATAAAAACAGTGGTCTTTTATATGCTACAAACAGATATCTTATTGTGGGACTTGGGCTCTGGCTTAGCCCTGAGCCACTTCTTGAAACTAATCCATCGCTATGTCTTAAAAATCCTCTCTCCTGCGATCCCTACACCTACTCCTACCACAATCCAACAAGATATAAAGATGACAATGGTAGGTATGTGCAGATTGTTGTTTTTGGAATTGCAAATGGAACAATTGAGGCCTATCAGGCCTATATTGATAATCCAAATGCCAGTTTTGGTCGTTTGAGTTTACACTTTGTTAAGGGATTTGTAGTAGGTGCTACATTTGCAGGTGAGGAGAAGCTTGTAACAAGTGTTGTTGGGTTAGCTATAGATTATGCAGGAGAGGTTGGAATAAAAAAATATTTTGGCGAAAAGGTACACTATGTAAAGATGTTTTTTAAAAAGACATCACAATTTGTTTTTAGCAAGATATTGAGTAGCTCTGTTGTCAAATTTACAAAGGGGAAAATCTTTAGTCTTTTCAGGAAAAACCCTTTAAAGCAAAAAGAGATATCTGACAGACTGATCAGGGCAAACTTTGAACCGAGTAAGTTGGAGTCTTTTTATGGGAAAGTCAGTAGAGGTGTACATAAAGTCTTAAATGACAGGACCATTAATGCCCATATATCAAAGTTTAATAAGGAGAATATCCAGACAGAAACAAATATCGTCTCTACATCTTTTAATGCGCTAATCAGTGCCCATGACAATCAAGACTGAGACAATATTTAGAAGCTATGGTCTGAAG
>CAYSBA010000068.1:0-6689 GCA_964429075.1 uncultured bacterium | reverse complement strand
CAATAAATATCCAGCCATGTGTCTTTTTCCTGATCCTGTATATCACTATAAAATAATATAATTCTATTGCAGAATATGTCAAAGACCTCTGCCGATTAAGCTGGCCTTTTACAAAAATACAAAGAGGTTATTTCACGAGCTCTAAAATGAATGACCTTCTGGCAGGGATGTAACCAAGCATATTCCTGAGGACACATCCAGCGATATCTATTAGGAGTTGTTTGTCTGTTTCTGAAAGATTAGATGGATTTTCTAAGGCCTCCTTAAAGCCACCTCTTCCAATATATTTTTGTATAGTGTTACTTAAAGGTCTGTAGAAAGAATCATCTCTTTTGCAGTATCTACACACAAATTCACTATTTCTTGTATCAAATAACTCTGCCTTTTTGCCACAGTTACTGCAGATTGCCTTGCGAGACCAGAAACCGCAGATAGAACCTGTGACAAGTTCAAAAATAATGAGGGTTAATCTATCTGGTGTATGTTTGTGGAGGTATTCGATAAATTTTAATAAAAGTCTTCTAAGCTGTATATCTCTCTGTCTCTCTCTAAATACAATATCGATTAGATCAACAGCATACAGAGCACACAAAGAGGCCCTGTAATCGTGAAATCGTATTGCCTTTGCGTTCCATATCTCTTCGAGATAGGCACCCCTTTCAGATATGCGCATAACACCATCGAATATAACAAGGACATCAAGTGAGCTCCCATATCTTTTCACACTCTTTTTGGCATTCTTTGCAACGCAGTATAATTTTGTACCCTTTTTATCAATCAGATGTATGGCTATGTCAGAATCACCCCTCTCTATAGCTCTCAAAACTATTGCATCTTTTAGCTTTATGAACCTGACAGCCATTTCTTTATCACCGATCCTGCCAGCGATATACCCTTTTTGTATACCTTACTGCTGAACCCTGTCTCCCAGCGATCTTTTAAAACCCTATCTGAGACAACCAGCAATGCTGCAGCCTTTTTTGAATACCTCTGACATATTGAAAACAGACCAGAACACTCCATTTCAACCACCTGTGCACCTAAATTTTTAAAATAAATAACCCTCGCATGGGTCTCCATAAAAGGTGAAGAGGTGGTCCAGCTCCTTGTACTTATAAATAGAATCTTCTGTGAGTTCAGTATTTCCCTTATTGGCGACAGATCCATATTTGCTGATACAATAGAGCCTGCTTTTACGCCGTAGGCCGGGCTTAGTCCTTCATCTACTATTGCATCTTTTATTAACAGGATGTCTCCAATATTCAACCTATCATCTATTGATCCGCAGCTCCCAAACAACAATATCTCCTCTATTCCTGAGGCAATACAGATCTCTACAATTGCACCTGAATGGGCAACGCCAATACCTGATGAGTAAATAATACAGCATTTCCTGTGCCGATCAACATAAAAGGTTCCAAGATTCCAGCTGGGGATGATAGCTTTTTGACCCTTATCTAGAAGAACTTTAAGAAAAGATTGATGAAAAGTTATTACTGCCTTTTTTGCACCAGAAAGATCGAGGATTGGAGGTAAAACGATCGATCTATCACAGTTAGATTTCACCCCTCTTTTTACCAACCTTCTCAAGGATCATTGTTTCTAATTCCTTTGCCAGCTCAGGGTTATCTAAAAGAAGTTGTTTTGCATTTTCTTTGCCCTGTCCGAGCTTTATATCTCCAAAAGAAAGCCAGCTACCACTCCTTTCTATAAGGCCGTAGTTTATACCAAGATCTATAAGATCACCCTCCCTGCTTATACCTTTACCATACATTATGTCGAGTTCAGCCTGCTTAAAAGGTGGTGCAAGTTTGTTTTTTACAATATTTATCCTTACCCTGTGACCTACTGTCTGATTATTCTGCTTTATTGCCATGGTGCGTCTTATTTCGAGCCTCATACTTGAGTAAAACTTTAGCGCATTGCCGCCAGTTGTGGTCTCAGGACTACCATAGAGTACGCCAATTTTCATCCTTATCTGGTTTATAAATATAACTATACTGTTTGATCTGCTTATCGATCCTACCAATTTCTTCAATGCCTGACTCATCAACCTTGCCTGAAGACCCACATGGTGGTCTCCCATGTTCCCTTCAAGTTCTGATCGAGGTACAAGGGCAGCAACAGAATCTATTACAACAAGGTCTACAGATTGACTCTTGACTAACATATCGGCTATCTCCAGTGCCTGCTCCCCATAATCTGGCTGAGAGATCAAAAGCTCTTCTGTATTGACACCTACATTGCGAGCATAGGTCACATCAAGGGCGTGCTCTGCATCAATAAAGGCACAGATACCACCTATTTTCTGTGCTTCAGCCAAGGCGTGAAGAGCAAGTGTTGTTTTGCCAGAAGACTCAGGCCCAAATATCTCAACAATTCTGCCTCTTGGATATCCAAAGATACCGGTTGCAATATCAAGCGAAAGTGAACCTGTTGGAATTACAGAAACACCGGGGAAGAGATCACCCTCCTCATCCATTCTCATAATGGCGCCTTTGCCATATTGCTTCTGGATCTGTTTGATTGCAATATCTAAATTGCGTCTTTTAGCCTCATCTTTCTTTATATCACCTGACATATAGGCCCCCTGAAATGTTAGTCTTTAAGTCTTTTCAAAATAATCTCAGTAATGCTATCTTCATCGAGTCCAAAATATTTATAAAGCTCATCTGGAGCACCTGACCTGCCGAATGTGTCCGGAACGCCGAGGCGTAACAGAGGTGACATACCTCTCTCGGCCAGAACCTCTGCTACAGCAGAACCGAGCCCACCGACAATGCTGTGTTCTTCAATAGTTACTATAAGCTTTTTATTTTGAGTTATATTCAGTATAGTCTCATAATCTGGCGGTTTTATTACTGAAGAGTTTACTACCGTAGATTCTATCCCATATTCTTTTAAGATCTTATTTACACTCATAGCCTTTGCAACCATTGTACCACACGCAAAGATACAGATATCCTGCCCTTCCTGCAGGATATGCCAACGTTTGAAGTCAAAGTCATAAGACTCATCAAATATAACAGGGGTCTTTGGTCTTGATAGCCTGATATAGACAGGGCCTTTAATATATGCTGCCTGCCTTACAATGTAGGCTGTCTCTGTTGCATCTGCAGGCACAAAGACCCGCATGTTTGGAATTGCTCTCATTATTGAGATATCTTCACACATCTGGTGGCTGGCACCATCCTCACCTACACTTATTCCTCCGTGGGTAGCCACAATTTTTACATTAAAATTTGGATACCCCACAGACTGCCTTATCTGTTCCCATGCCCTGCCTGTTGCAAAGATAGCAAAGGTACTTACAAAGGGAATCAGCCCTGATGCTGCCAGACCCGATGCGGTCCCTATCATATCTGCCTCGCTGATACCCATCTGAAAAAAACGATCCGGAAACTCTCTGGCAAACCAGGATGTCCTTGTTGAAGAAGATAGATCTGCATCAAGCACAACCAGCTCAGGTATTTCTCTGCCAAGCTCAATAAGGGTTTTTCCATAGGCATCTCTTGTTGCTTTAAGCTCCATTTACAGAGTCTCCATTAATTCATTTAAGGCAATTTCAAGCTCTTTATCTGTTGGTGCTACACCATGGTATTTTACCTTATTTTCAAAGATTGAGACACCCTTGCCCTTTATTGTTCTTGCAATAACAACAGATGGCCTTTTGGCATCTCTTTTAAGGCTTTTTAAAAGATCAAGTAATTTTTTATGATCATGTCCATCTACTTCAAATGCATCCCAACCAAAGGCACGCCATTTGTCAGCAAGTGGAGCAATTTCTTTTACATCACTCACACTTCCATCTATCTGAAGATTATTATAGTCAACTATGGCAATAAGATTGTTCAGCCCGTAATGTGCTGCAGACATCGCTGCCTCCCATATCTGCCCCTCCTGACATTCACCATCACCAAGCAGTGCAAATACCCTTCTGTTTTCTAATCCTTTTTTTACCCTTGCAGCAAGGGCCATACCCTTTGCAATACTAAGACCCTGTCCAAGAGACCCTGTAGGTGCTTCAATGCCTGGAGTAACAATTGATGGATGTCCCTGTAGATGGGAATCAATCCTTCTGAGGGTAAGGAGTTCCTCCTGAGGGAAATATCCAAGGTAGGATAGTATCACATATAGTGCTGGTGCTGCGTGACCTTTTGAAAGTACAAAGATATCCCGCTCTGGCCAGGACGGATCATTTGGTTTTATCTTCATAACACCAAGATACAGTGTTGTAAGGATATCTATTGCAGAGAGGGATCCACCAAGATGACCTGAGCCTGCATTATTAAGCATAATCAAAATTGCCATCCTGAAATGGGTACTTAAAACACGTAATCTTTCAGGGTTGTCAACTGGATATTGAAGTTCAGGGAGTCTTAATCTTTCCATTTTTTATGTCCTTGAATGCCTGTTTGTGTTGATTCAACAATATTGACTTTATTTCTGTATCATTTGTGGTTTTAGGATCATAATCTGTAAAATAACTTTTAATAATACTACCCCCAACATATATATGAGTCTCTATCCTCCTGCCCGTATCCTCTGTCTGTATATGGTATCTTATACCCTTAAAACTTATTGTATCGTTTCTGCCCTGCTGCACCTTTATGAACCACTTTTCAACTTAAGGAGTACCATTCTGGCCACAGCTTTTAATGTCTCCTGAGTTCCGATACCCTTTGTGGCTATTGCAGAGAAGTCTTTAAGACCGTTCGGGTTAAGTATTGATCTTAGTTCAGCAACCGGTAGGGCTGTTGGTAGGTCCCTCTTATTATACTGAATAACTGTAGGAATATCTTCAAACCTGTAACCATATTCATCTAGATTGGCAAGCATGTCTTCCCAGCACTCTTCATTGGATGCAAGCCTCATCTCCTGAGAATCAGCAACAAAGACAATGCCATCAACACCTTTTAAGATCAATTTCCTGCTTGCCTGATAGAATATCTGCCCGGGTGTCGTAAAGAGCTGTAATCTTATATTGTAGCCCCTGATCTTACCCAGAGATAGAGGCATATAGTCAAAGAAAAGGGTCCTTTCGGTGTCGGTTTCGAGAGAGATGATATCACCCCTTGTAGCAGGATTTGCTCTTTTATGGATATCCTTTATGTTGGTAGTCTTCCCGGAAAGCCCCGGCCCGTAGTAGACTATCTTACAGGTGATCTCTCTTTTTTTGTTATTTATAAATGGCATAATTAGCTAAACAATTTGTCAATATCATCTTCAGTAATATCATCAAGGGGCGTTGCCATCTTTCCACCAATATTCTTTTTGCTGATATCCTTAAATGTATCGGCAAGGAGAGCTCGGGTTTTCTGCGCCTTTACCCTGACAAGACCCAGCGAAATGGTTCTGTTAAAAATTATTACTAGTGCATTTTCATTATCAATCATGGAGATGTACATATTCTCTCTGTTTCCCTCATAGACCGTTTCATGGAAGGCATCTTCTCCAATCAGCCTTGCTACACCTCTACTTGATGCTATGTTACCAGATGCAAGAGAAGCAAGGGAGGTAAGATCGAAATGATTAGCATCATGTGGTGATGCATAGGCAATCAGTCTGCCGTTTCTATCCACGATAAAGATTAAAGATGCACCGAGATCACCTGCCAATTTTGCACAGATGCTCTCAAGTCTGTCAACATCCTCTTCAAATAAAACCAGTCTCTCCATGGTATGGAAACTATATCACAAAAAAACACAATTAGTCCAGTATCGATATATCTATCGGACCTCTGTTTCTAAATGCCATTTTTAGGGTATTGCTGTCAAGATATTCCAGATCACCACCAACAGGAACTCCTACAGAAGGTCTTGTTATTACAACATCTGGCATTATCTCTTTAATTGTTTCAGTTAAAAAATCTGATGTTGCATCTCCAAGAAAGGTATAATCGAGTGCAATTATTATCTCATCAGGCCTTCTTTTTAGTATCTGTTCTTTCAAATGAGGTATACCGAGTTCTTCAGGACCCATTTTTGCCGCCGGATCAAGAAGCCCATGAAGCACAAAATAGAGACCATCAAAGATACCGATGTCTTCTATGACCTCTAAATCCTGAGATGTCTCTACAATACAGAGTTTATCCGGTTTTCGTGATTGATCCATACATATCTGGCACAGGTCGTCGATTGTAAAGTCTCTACAATTGCTACACATCTTCAGTCGTTCGGAGACCTGTATAAAGAGCTGAGATAGATCCTTTGAATACTCCGGCCCTGACCTCAGTATATGTAGAAGATATCTTGAAGCTGTCTTTCTACCTACACCTGGTAGCTGCATCAAAAGTTCTTTTAGTCTCTTTAACTCCCTGTCCATATTAAATGAAAATCTTTAACTTTCTCCATTTATAAATATATCTTCTATCTCAGCATCAAGAACTTCAAGAACCTTTCTAATCCTCTCGGAAGATTCTATCTTTTCCCTTACCTCCTCTTTCTGCCGCTCCAGCATCCTCTGATATAGGGTTGCTATGTTTTCTTTGCCCTTTTTTGTCTGCCTGTCTAATCTCACAAAACGGATGGCTACCCTTATTCCACTTATTCTTTCTAATAGAGAGGAGAGTCTCTCTTTGAATTCTTCAGATCTATATTTATCGTCTGCAACAATATGCTCTGGATAGCCTATAAAAAGAAACATATCTTCTTCTTTTAAAAGAACACAGTGCTTTATCAACTCCCATG
>CAYSBA010000067.1:0-6711 GCA_964429075.1 uncultured bacterium | reverse complement strand
TACGGCTTTCATCAATATCCTTTTTTGCTTCAATCTTCTTTAAGATATACTCAGTCTTGTAGACAATCTCTATGTCCTTTCCTTTTTTTACGCCAGTATCCTTATCAACCATCCGATATATCCATCTCTCCTTTAATATACATGATGCTTTTTTTTCTTTAATATTACAGCTTTTAAAATCAAGCCTTTTGGGCCACATAATCAACTTTTGACCCTTTGTAAGATTGTATAATATGTATTGTTGAATCCTTATGAACTCTTTTTGTGAAACAAAGGGTCTCATAATTTCTGGATCTGGCCTTGAGTATGCATCCACAAGGTAATCATTGTACTTTATAATCGTATCTCTAACATCCCTCTCAGTATCAGAGATCCGACAGCTATGGAGACATATAGGGGCCAGCATCATAAAAATCACAAATACACTACTACTATAAAAGCATTGTGTGGGTCTTTGGTACAAAGCCGACTCCCCAGAAATAGATGATGTTTGTCAGGATTGCAATCACTACATACCATATTGAATAGACATACCTAAATTTTAGGGTCAATCTAAGATGAAGATAAAGTCCATAAATCATCCAAGATATTAATGACCATGTCTCTATTGGGTCCCAGTTCCAGTAACTACCCCAAAGTTTCTTGGCCCAGATGGCACCACTTACAATCATAAGACCCTGTGCAGGAAACCCAAAGAGTATTAACTTTTTTATTATCTTTTCAAGTTGTGGTCTTTTTTCTTTCTTTTTATAAAGTAAATAAATAAGAAAACCTCCTATAACAGATGCAATCAGGTAGCTACCCCATGATAACCATGCAAATATGATATGTATATATATCCATCCACTCTGAAAGGCAGGTGGAAGGGGATTTATCTCACTCGATGGATTTATTCCAAAGGATAGCATAATCAATGTAGCAATGGAGACAAAGGGTAAAAATCTTACTGGCTCTTTTATCTTTTTAAACATTACTAAAAAGGTGGTAGGGATGAAAAACGACCCAAAGAGTGCATTTTCATACGAACCGAGTGCTGGGATATGACCTGTTGAATACCACCTAAAAATTACAAGAAAAAGATGAAAAGCATATCCCGCAATAAGAAGAGCTATCGAATATCTGCTACCTCTTTTGAAAAGATTACTGATGTAACCCCAGAAGGTCGCAAGACCATATAGACCTATCAAAATTGTAATAAGTACTATCCACATAATTCATCCTCTACTTTTTTAACTATGGTTTCTCGATCATATACACCATTCCAGACTCTTATCTTGTAAATTTGATCCTTTCTAACAAAAAAAGCAATCCATGGGAAGAACTGTCTTAGAAAAAGGGCGATCATACCTGTAAAAAGAGAAATCAAAACAATGCTGTATTCTCTATCATAGTACATAAGAAAGGAGGCCCAGTTTCTCACATCAAGGATTATAAATTCAAATCCGCCAACAAAAAATGGTTGATTTAACTTGACCTTGCCACTGTAGAGCATCTTTGGCCCTTCAAAGATTTCTATCTCTGTATCTGGGAACTCTCCCTTAAAGATTATTGATAGGTCTGTATCTGGCACATCGAATGCATCCATTGTTTCTCCGGTCACTCTTATGTTTATTAACCCATTAAAGATAATCCTATTAGTCTTTATATCCTTTATTACAAGATCTGGTGACACACCTGCTCTGTGTAATTGGTATACTCTGTTGCCAATCTTTAATGGTCTGTTGACAAAACTCATACCTCGATTTTGAGACCTATAAAAAAAAAGCTCGATCCCCTTTTTAGGATAACCTGTTACAGGATCTTTATAATCCATATATTTTATAAGTCTCAATCCGCCATCTATTAACGATTTACACTCATCTTGCTTAAACCTTCCTCTTATCTTCTTAACAAACCCTGTATCACAGCCTTTTAAATCCTGTCCTTCTGCAAGTATTACCTCATAGACATCAATAACCCTTGATTCGATTAATATCCCAATGAGGAAAACCACAATAGAAAGATGAAAAATTGCAGAAAAAATAAGGCCGGTCAGACCCCTTAGGTATACAACATTTTCATCCTTATCACATGAAAGTTTTAAAAATTTCTTTGTGTCTTTTAATCTTTTTGAAAAAAATCTATCAAATTCTTTAAAATATGTACCCGAAGATACCTCCCCATAGAGATTACTAAACCTTCTGATGTTGCATAAAATTGTAGATATCACCAAAAAAATGGTGCATAGAATAAAAGGCGGGCTATATACAATTTCCTCAACAGATGGTATTGGCAAATTCAAGGTCTGCCTCATACCACCAAGAAGCAAAAAACCAACCTCAATGGAAAACAGGTAGATCGCAAACCTTCTTGAGGTGAAGAGAAAAAAGAATCGTTTCATTCCCAGGGGTAATAATAATTAGGTGTTATATACTTTGGATTATTAAGCTGGTGTTTTGTGCAGGTGGTAAGATCGTCAGGCTGCGATTTGTTTATGCATCCCACACTTCCAGCAGAGTCTCCAAGTATATGAGCCTGCCAGGAAGAGCCATTTGTAAATCGTTTTCCCATCTCGTCTCCAGTTGTACCTGGGCCTCTGTTTGATCCATGTATTCCACCAGGTGAATCTCCTCCATGACAGTTCATACATCCTATTGGCCAGCGGGTACCCTTGCCTGTCTCTGCATTTGTACCAAAGCAGTCACTATCTGTTTGATCCATATGTCCTATTCGACTATATGATGCCAAATTCCTATCAGATTTACTTTTAATACCTCTACCATAAACATCACCTCTATGGCAGTTTGTACAGAAGTTGTCTGGATAGGCAAGACTTGCAGAGCTGCATGGAGTAGTTATACCATTGCCACAATTGGGGTAGTATACAGTGCCGTTTATATCTGTTGCTGTCACATCCGGTCTCTGCTTTGCTAAAAGCCATTTCGCACTTGATCCGTGTGGTCCCCTTGCGTTATTAGTATCTGAGTCTGTATGGCAATCGGTACATTCGAGTATACTGTCCGGTCCCCATCCATCTGTAAAGTTTGCTTTAAGGCCAGAGGTTATAGTATATGCTCCACTGTAAGCTGGTGGAACTGTTGTCAAAGTAAGTTGAGTATTTGAATCACGAGACTGTATTTTATACCAACCTGTATTTGTAGATGATGGTGGATTGGTGCTGCCGAGATAGATCCACCACCCCTGGGTTACTCCAGCTGGTATAGAACCACCACTTATTGTTACAATCGGATTTACCCCATCGGTAGAGGCAGTCCCTGTTGTATATTTAGGCCAATTAGGATTGTAGTACGATGTACCTGTGCCTGAGACCTTTAACGGCTGATTTCTACCCTTCTTGAAAATTGGGTGATATGCATAATTGTCTGGATCAAAATCTTCACCAACATCTGTCTCTACCCATGTTTGACTCCCATAAGGTGGTCCGGATGGTACATCTGGTGGTGTCCCCGTATCCCAAGCCCACTTTGAGTGACACTTCAGACACACCTGATACTGAGAGGATGGATTGTCAGTTACACCTGTATAATCCGTATCCTTCATTGTACCATCCGATAGTGTGGTTGTATCTACCACCACACCACGGGCACCCTTCCATGGTGTTGTTGAATTAGCTGCATGAGGATTGTGGCAATCCTCACACTCCACATGCCTTTGACCACTTGGCATCCATCCCCTTGTATCTGCCTCTACTGCCTTATGTCTGCCTGCCATAGTACTGTCGGTTACTGGGTGGTAAGAGGTCCTAGTATCCGATACTGCCTGTTGTAAGGTCTTTGATCTTGCAGACATAGGGTTGCCATATATATCGGTTGTTGGATTTGTACTATTTTCATGACACAAAAAGCAGAGATTCTCTTCTAAAGAGTTATATGTACTCTCTGCGGCACCAGCAGTTGGCGATCCAGTCCCACCGTCAGCACTCTCATTGTCACTCAACATATGTCGCCTGTCTGAATCATGTAGTGAAAACTTCGGATTACTTCCCTGCTGCATCCACTTCTGAAGGTTGTCATTATGGCATTTTACACAGTTCCCATTGAAGGTTGTACCATCACTGAAGGTAGAGGTCACTCCGGCTGTGTAGTTGTGACTTGATGAGTCAAAGCTTGCTCCATCTATTACAGGAGTCTGAGTTGTTCCATCAGACTTTACACCACTTGTAGATTTCTGCTGTGAAAACTGATGACAATCTATACATGGACCATAGTTTGGTCCACCTGAGATAAAGTCAGTGTTTATTGCATCAGCATTGCTTACAGGAGTTGAAGAGACACTCTTTCTTAAATTGTAAGCCCTTCTATTTGTAGCATCCACATTTGGATTGAATAGATCGTGATCCACATGACACTGCAAACAATTTGTGTCTACAACTGTATTATCAGGAGTTGGTGTTGTGTCTGTAAAATAGGTTGGTTGAATAGTCTCGATACTGTGATGGTAACCCGAGGTATTGCCACTTGTATAATCCATTGGTTTATATACATTCGGATGGCAACTACAGGACTCACCACCTGTACTCTCTCGACCTTTGAAACCATTTGTATGGCTATGACATCCAGTACATTTGAAAGTAAAGTGTCCATTTGGACCATCTCCTGTGTTTGTAAACCTTACAGTCTTGGTATGACAGATCTCGCAAATTCCATTACCAGCCTGCTTACCATTACTACCCGGTGGATCATTTGCCTCTGCAAGTCCATAGTCTGCAACACCCTCTTCTGGATATCTAAAATCAACACTCTTTGTACCACTATTTGGTGTTTCTATTGATTCTTTTATCAGGTATACATTCTTAGTTTTATGTGGTGTATGACAGTCGAGACAGTTCAGTGCCCATGTACCATATCTGAAATCTGTATTGTTTGCAGAATGGGTCTTTACATTGTGACAGTCAAAACATAGCTGGCTTGAAAATTCTCTTCTTAGCAACCTCCCATCACCAAGCGGTTTTGAACCGCTATTTTTAACTGTAACTGTTACAACCTTTACAGATACATTTCCAAGATCATCATAACTCCTTACATATAATCTTACACTTCCTGTGTAGTTTGGACCATACGCACCGATAGTTGTACCATTATCCCCGGTTATACCATTTACAGAATCCCATAAAAGATCGTAATAACCTTCATTGGCACTGTTTGTAAGGTTTGTATTAGCTGTAGTAAGGGTCTTATAATCACCACTAAATGCAGAGTCAAACGCAATCTGCACAGGTTTTGTAAGATCAAGTTGATTAGTATTGTCATATACATAGACCCTTATTCTTACTTTGCCTCCAACAATGCCTCCACTCTGTGGACTCATAATCAAAATTACAGGTGGATTCGAAGATGGATCATTAACAATGACATCTTGAGAATCTGTTATACTATTCCAAGGCTGTCCGGTTGCCGTTGCGGTTATTGTAGCAATCCCTGATGTGGTATCTTTGTAATAAAAAACTCCTGTATTGTTAGATGGGGCTATTACAATTGACGAGACATTTGTGTTACAAGATGGATCTGAGAAGAACTGTGCGGTTGTCGATGTTGAGGTAAGATCTATTGTGGTATTGCTCTTTACATCAACAGGATTTCCAGATGCATCCTGAACTTGCACCCTGTATGCAGAAGAACAGCTACCAGTATTCAGATTCTTTGGATCATTTATAAATGAAATATGATCTATCACACCAACTATATTTACCTGTTGCTGAGCATCGTTCCATCCCTGATCTGGGGTCTCGGCTGCTGTTATGGTGGGGGTTCCCTGGGTGGTATCCAGATAGTAAAAATTTGCAGATCCGCTACCTGCAGTAATAGTAATGGTGCTAATAGTGGTACCGCAGGCAGCATCTTGGAAAAAGGAGCCTGTGGTGGAGCTACTTGTAAGGCTGTACTGCTGATCTGCTGTTACTGTGGTGTCATTCCCGTACTGATCCCTTACCTGAATGGTAAATACATTGGAACAGTTGTTCTGAGATACATACTGTACATCGGTAGAAAAGACGGTCTGTGAAGGTGGACCTGGATTTACCGTCTCTGTCTGGGTTGCATCGGTCCAGCCTCTATCAGGTGAGGTCTCAGAAGCAGTAATGGTTGGATTTGCGGCAACTGTATCACTGTAGTAAAAGGTTGTTGAGGTGGCTCCTGCAGGCATTGTTACCTGGTTTATCTGGATACTGCAGGAGGGATCAGAATAAAAACTCCCACCAGATGAGGTAGAACTCAAATCATAGGTGATATCGACAACAGGATACACACTGTTACCCCCATTATCCTGTGTCTGGATAGATAGCGCACCAGAACACTGCCCTGCTGTGATGGTAACAGGGGCATTTGTGAACACCGTCTTTGCAATCCCTACTGTCTCAGTCTGACTACCATCGTTCCATCCCTGGTTGGGATTTTCTGAAACTGTTATCGTGGGATTCCCAGCATTATTGTCTTTGTAATAAAATGTAGCAGAACTCTGGCCGGCAGGTATGGTGATCTGAGTTATCGCGGTTGTACAGCCAGAATCTGAATAGAAGGTTCCACCCCCCGATGTACTCGACAGGTTAAAATTAGTGTCTGTCAGCATAGTGACAGGGCTTCCGTGTATGTCTCTGACTTCAAAGGTCATTGGACCAGAGCATTGACCTTTATTTAATATCTGTGGTGAAGTGGTGAAATACATTCCATCTACCTTTGTATAGTCTACCACTATCCAGATCTCTGAAACATACAG
>CAYSBA010000066.1:0-6740 GCA_964429075.1 uncultured bacterium | reverse complement strand
ATATGAATCAGGATTAGTGAAAACATAAACTATATTGTTATAGATATGTATTCACATTCTCATCATTAGCTATTTGTATTCAACAAAAACATACACATACTCGAGATTATTTACCATACTAAAAGGATTTATAATAAATCTCCAGATATCACAGATACTTTTTAATATTACATGACAGCTAAATTCATTCAATATGTTTTAGCAAATATTTCAGTCTTTATGGCAATACGAACAGGGCTTATCTTTACTTCTATCAAGTCCGAGTCTTCCACCTGACCATCCAGCAGGATGGGGATTTCCACCCTTTCCTCCCGGGGCATGGCAGGTTATACAGTTTGATTTAGCTCCATCTTCATGACAGGATGCACACGTACCAATGTTTCGTCTTGCCTTCTCTCCATGTTGATTATAGACCCAATCCTCTCCTATTGGATGAGGTGCATCTACTTTTGGATGGCAGGATGCACAATACTCCTGAGTATGACATCTATAACACCTGGCACTGTCTGCTTCTGCCTCTAATGAATGCCTCCCAAGCCAATCTCCTCTATGTTGAAAAGAGGGTTTTACATCATCAAAGGCCTTATCTGAAGGTTTAACTGCCTGTTTATAGGAATGACAATTTGTACAGTATTCCTGAGTATGACACTTTTTACATGTATCTTCATTACCAATTGCGCTATTCTTATGGACCTCTATCCACTGTGATGTATGTATTAGATTTTTAATCTCCTCTTTATCATGACATGATAAACAGGTATTTCCTTTTCTTATATTTTCTTTGTGCTGACTAAAGAGTTCTTTAACATCACTCTTTGCAAGACCTATATTTGTCAAAAGAAAACAAGAAACAATTGTACAGCTAATGGTTATTAAATATCTCTTCATTATCAGACTCCATACTAAAAAACTATTTCAAGTTTACCAAAACCTTTAAACTGCCAGTCATTTTCAAATCCATCTGTTAAACTAACTCCAAGGCTCAGATTAAAATTATCATTAACTATATACCTGCCAGAAAGCGCTGCTTCAAAACCATGGTCTTTCTCCTCTTCTGCCTCTTTCTCTTCACTGCCCTCATCTCGAATATCCCAGATTATATCAACATCAGATTCCAATCCATCAACAATATTTGCGTGTAAAGCCGAGCGAAGTTCTGTATAATTTGTCTCTGCTGTCTGCATCAATCTTGATACTTTAAATATTGCTAAATACTTTCCATCTTTAAAGAATCTTGACACCTTAAGTGACAACCTGTTCCCTATACCCTCTTCTTCAAGATAGATCATTGCCTCGTATGAGGGCATAATAGACCATTTATGAAAATCAAACAGTGCATAAATCCTTGGATTTATATAATTTCCAAGGGCAAATACAGATAGTAATGACTGACTTCCCAAGAATGCAGAAGTACTTCTGTATCCAAGGTCTACATCTATTGATTTAAGATTGTTAATAGATGGAAAATAAGTAAAATTAATACTTGTATCAGCAAGAGTATTTAATGTAAGGTCGTAGGCGAGATATCCATTTAGATTGTATTCATCACTTATATAGTACCAGCCATCAAGTCCAACCCTGTTGTAATTAACCCTTTCGCTCTCTTTCTGAAAGAGGTATGAAAGTCCGATCTCTTTATTTGACCCAAAAGGCTTTGATATCCTTGTGCCAGCCATCCAGTCGCCCTTTCTTGAGCCGTCTCTATCATTAATCTGAGCTCCACCATAGAATTCCAGCTTTGGACCATTTTTTACCCTATAGGAAGCATATACCCCATCGAGTTGCTCCATCATTGCTGCTGCTCCTGCATTTACAAAAATCCTGCCTGCCTTTAGCTTTAATCCAATATCGGGATTTATATACTTAAGATATCCGTACATTATCTGTCCATCAGCTCGTTCATCTTCCCACCAGTCATAGGTCTGAAAATTTCCCCATAACGAAAGATTGAGAGTCAGACCGTCAACAAAGAGCTTTGCATTGTTTACATTAAAATACTCATATATCGGGGAAAGATTTGCATTAGTGCCATATCGCTCCTGTTGGTATGCCATCCACAGAGTTGTAGAACCAATGTCAATATCGGTTGCAAAAGCCATCCCCTCTAACATTAAGCTACAAATAAAGATTAATACACAGAAAAGATATTGTTTCTTCATCATAGTTTCTCCTCCGGGCCATTTTCTTTGTCATCAGTAAATAAATTATCTTCCAGCTCTGATAAAAATTCCCTGTCCATACTCACCCATCCTTCTGTAAGTCTTACTACTGCTGAATAAAATGGATGCTCATATGAAACAACAGCATTTGAAAAATCAGACAACCACCTCCCTAAGTGCTGATCAATAAAATCCTTCTCCTTCTTTAACCAGAACTTTAAAAGATCGTATTTGGATTCTTCCCAGGCCTCTTTCTCTTTAAAACACAGCATTGATAAAAACTTCAATTCTGCTGTTATATGATCCTGCGGCCCTACCTCATTGTCGATGACTCCAAAGCCACAGGATCCATAAAACTTCATTACCTTCTCAGTAAATATACCATATACCTGATTCTCGCCTCTATATACCGATTCATAGGGTGGAGGTGGACCGTATCCCTTTTTTATTCCTCGAAATAGCCTTGTGAAAGCCACCTGAAGATCCAGCAATGAATCATCATTTATTTTATCTACATAATCTTTTATTATACGAAGCTCTTTTAATTCCTCTATCTCATCTTCAACATCAGCCAGTTTATCAAGACTCTTTTTGATCTTTACTATAAACTCTTGTGTCGGTTTTTTGTTGTAAAATTCTGAGAGAAACCAGTATATTGAACTTCTGTTTTCGCAAAGTTCAAGCATCTCTTTAAAGGAGTCTTTTGTTGTATCTTGGTGTCTCATCTTATTTTCTATCTCCATACCACTCTGGTCCTATACTATCTTTTTTGTGACACCCGAGACACACATATTTATCTATGATACCAGGTATCACTCCAAGTTCTGCAGATTTTTCTAATTTATATCTTGTTAGCATAAAATCCCGTGCAGGATATTTCCCTTTTTTGTGGCAAGAGGTACAATCTAAACCTACCTCTTTATGAATCTTGTGGTATGTCTCAAGTGAAGGACCTGCCTCTTTTTCTTTGCCGCAACCTGCATAAAACGAAAAGGTCACAGCAATCAATAGTGCTATTACCAGCCTTAAAGATCTCATCTTATTCTCCTCCTTCGAATACATAATAGACCTGTGGTTTTGTACCAAACTCTTCTTTAATTGGTTTTGCATTTTTCTCAGATATCTTTTTGGATACCTCACTGTTAGGATCATCAAGGTCACCAAACACCCTTGCACCTACAGGACATACCAGGTCACAGGCAGGTGTATACTCAAATTCAACCCCGATTAACTCTGGCTTTCCATCTTCTATCGCCTTCTCAATCCTATGCCAGCAGAATGTACACTTTTCTACAACTCCAGCTCTCTTTCTATGAACAGGATGCCTCTTATCATCTGGTATCTCGTCATAAGGTGTCTTACTATCAAAAAGTCCTTTCACTTCGTCTATAAATTGTGGGACACTGTAGGGGCATGTAGTTTCACAGTATCTGCAACCTATACATTTGTCATAATCGATGAGTACAACACCCTGCTCGTTCTTGGTAATTGCATAAACCCCAATCTCGTCACAGACCTTTTTACATGCCGGCTCCTCGCAATGCATGCAGTTTAAGGGTACAAAGGTCTTTTTTACATCAGGGAATTCACCCTCTTCAATCTCATTTAGAAAGTTCCAGGGATTCCCTTCAACATAAAAATTTTCATTCATACAGGCTGCTACACAGGCCCTGCAGCCTATACACCTTGTAGTATCAATCAATCTTACCAGTTTCATTTATTTACCTCCTGATTATTTCTTGTAAATTTTAACCTTTGTATCATTAAAGTTGTTCATACCAGAAAGCATATCAGGGTGGTATTCCAGGACCTTGTTAATCCAAGTACCCTTCTGTGCCCAGGATGGATAGCCACCGCTCCAATGACCATAGTGATAGGCAACAGCAACAGTATCAAGACGGACACAATGTGTCAGTTTTGCCACTCCTTCAACCTTGCCTATCCTTGACTCAATGACAACTGTATCTCCATCTTTAATACCAAGCTGCTCTGCAGTCTTTGGGTTTATCCAGACACGATTTGTGTCTGAATCGTGTGCAACCTGATAGAGCATTGGATTGTAGTTACAGAATCCACTCTGTGTCCTATAGATTCTCTTAAAAGTGATCAGGTAAAATGGATAGTCTTTTGCATTCTGATGTGACACAGGGAATGCATGTTCTTTTCTTGGAAATGGTGAGAGATACAACCTGATTAAATCTTCTACCTGTGATTCGTCCACCTCATACCAGGTTGAATATGCCTTTTTAATGTTCTGTGCTGCCTCTGTATTTGTATTCATGAGGTTATAAAGATTTTCTTGAGTTCCCACAAGTTCATCACAGTAAAAGTGGATTTTTGGTTTACCCGGCCCTTTGAAATGACTCTCTGCACCCTCGATATATCTCTCTTCGATTGTGGTAAACTTTGCTCCACCAAATCCCTCCTTCATTCCCTCATCAAGGGTCTGCCCTGTCTTGTTTTGCCAGAGGATATCGAAGGCATCCTTTGCAGTATAGTCCTCTTTATTTATATCAAATTTTGGATCAGAAAATCCAAATTTGTTGTTTATCTGGTCGAGGAAACCACCTGAGCCTGTAAGAAAACCTGCCCTCTTTGCAAGCTCAAACATTATCTCAAGATTTTGATAAGGCAGATTATAGGTATTTACTATTGGATAATGCAGTGTATGATGGGTGCTTACAGGTGTCCAACGCCCACCATAGTAGCCGTATGCCTCGAGATAGGTCTTATCAGGAAATACAATATCTGCAAACCATACAGTTTCATTCATTGAAATTTCAATTGCCACATTGTATGTCTTTTTTAGTGCCTCAAACTGAAGCTCTGCATTCGATGTAGAGAAAGGTCTATTGGTCGCAAAGAATATCTGCATCTCTGGTTCATAGTCTATACCGTATTGACTTGGATTCAATACTGAAAAGAGTGCCTGTTGTGCAACATCATGCGTGCCATGCGGGAAAAAGGCACTCTTTTTAAGGTCAATCCTTGATGGTGGATATTCGCAGGATGAGGGCTGCATATATTTATCAACATTACCTGGATGGTGCAACCTAAAACCACCTACAGCATCAATTGCACCAACCAGCATAAGTACAATCAGATAGGATCTACAGTTCTGAGCACCGAATTGCTTTGCAGCGAGTCCTCTGAAGGTATATATAGATACAGGACGATATCTAAGGGTCTGGCCCTCTATTGTTATTGTTGCACCTATCTGTGCAGCCTCACCAAATTCCTTTGCGATCCTTTCTATCTGTTCAGCCGGGACACCACAGTCTACAGATACACTCTGCGGAGTAATATTTTCTGTTACAAGGTAGTCTTTAAACTTCTGAAAGGCTGTCTTGACTGTGCCATTACCATAATCGTTGTCCTCATAGGCACCACCAAGTGCAATATCTGTAGCATCATCATAGGGCACTATCTTTGACTGCGCCTTATCATAGACAAGAGGATTCCCATCTTGATCTGTTGCAACCTTTCCATCAGACTCTCTTATAAGATATGGCGCATTGGTATAGTTAACAAGAAACTCTTCATCAACAAATCCTTCATCAATAAGCACCCTTGCCATAGCAAGCAAAAATAGTACATCTTTGCCAGGTCTGATCGGTACCCACTCATCTGCATGGGCACCAAGATTACTTACCCTTGGCTCTACAACTACCAGTTTCATCCCGCGCTCTTTTGCATCCATAGTTGCATGATCGAGCCAGCGTGCCCACTGATCAGCCTCTGCATAATTACCACCCATGTTTATCAGATAATTGGTATACTGAAGATCAGGTAACGGTTCATGACCACCCCATGTAATCTCATCTGCAACATGCTTTGCACCTTCACAAACGGTGGTACGGTGAACCATGCTTGGAGTACCGATAGCAGCTGTAAAGGCCTTCATCCACCCATCGTTAATAACGTATTTCCCATGTCCGTGATACCATATAATCTTCCTTGGATCGTCTGCTATTATACTTGCCATCTTACTCGCCACCTCGTTGAGTGCATCCTCCCAATCTATCTCTACCCATCCAGGATCTTCATCAATACCCTTTTTGGGATTGGTGCGTTTGAGTGGCTTTTTTAAACGGTAGGGGTTGTAGGTTGACCAGATACCAGAAATTCCTTTTGTACAATTTCCCCAGTTGTAGTAGTCTTTTTTGTCTTTGTTTGGATAGATTGCTCTGAGAATACCATCTTCTGTCTTTACCCTGATTCCACAGAAATTCACACACATCTTACAGGTACTGTTGTGATACTCTACAACTCCAGTAGAATAGGATTGTTGGGCCCGCACCACCCTCGATAAAAAGTTAATGTTGACAAACGATGCTGATGCAAGAATACCGCTTATCTTAAGAAAATCTCTGCGGGTAATTCCTTTCTTCTTCATACATACACCTCCGGCAATTTTTGTTTCCTTAAAACAAACTTTATGCCAGACATATAAATCAAAAAAAGGTTTAGTTTCAAATGAAATATATATGTGTAACAAAATAAAACAATGCCTTTTGTCTATTTACAGTAACACTATGTCTACAATATGTAACATCATCATAATGCGAAAAAAGGTTAGCT
>CAYSBA010000065.1:0-6949 GCA_964429075.1 uncultured bacterium | reverse complement strand
CCTATAAGCAACAGGTGGTTGAAAACCACTGCTGAAGTTATTTGCACTCTCATCAATCTTTAAATTTTGACTTTACACAACATTTTACACAGGTACTAATCCTGGATAAAAGCAGTATCCTTCATGTCTTATATCTATTCTGATATCCGTTCTTTTTCCTGCCCAACAGTGATGTCTTATCTCTAACATCTCTATCCTTGCGCTATGTGGATTTTTATAATAAATTATCCCAAATGAGAAAAGGGCTTATTCTAATAATAGTTTTCTTCATCCTATTTCAGTTTGTTTTTGAGACCAATGCTAATGAGAGGTTAAATTTTGTTGTCCTTCCCGAAGGCATGAGGGCATCTGGTGTCTTTTTCAAAAAGAGAGATGAAGATCTTCTATCCTTTTTAAAGAAGAATAATTACAGTTTTAATATAAAGCGGCTTGGCCCATTTGTCATTTATAATGGAAATTCATATTTTGTTATGAAAGATTTAGAACGATACCACGAAAAAGATACAATTAAGAAAAAAACGAAAAGTGCCTTTTTTTCAAAGGATCATTTTTTTGAAAGATTTTGCACAAAGAAGATTTTAAACGACCAGATACAAACAGAATATCTTGAATCAGAAGATGGGATCTATCTTTTTAGACCCGATCGTCAGCATATTCAACCTAATCCGGGGGATTTTTCAGAACTTCTATATGTACAGATCACAGAGGTATATAAATCTGAGGATTCATTCTTGTGTTACAGCATATCATTGCCATGGAGTGAAGGATCAAGGGTGGCTTATCGTTTAAAGGAGCTTGTCAAAAGATATGATCCCAGGTTCGTGTTGACACTTGGCAACAATATTGATGGTAAAAGCTTTTACAAAGAAAAAAGATTATCTTTGCAGAGAAAAAATGATATCAATTTGTTAAATTCCCTTGGCACAAAGGTCTTCATGTTTCCGGGGAAGAATGAGAGGATTGATCAAACCTTTGTAGACGAGTCGCCAAATCTTGTCTTATTAAAATCACAAAAAAAAGAATTGGCAGATGGTGTATATATGTTCATTAAAAAAGATAACAAAAGACCAGAACTTAATTTTATATTCTGCAAAGATCCCGATGATTCATGTATCCAGAGGTATATTATTCATCTTGTATCATCGAGATTGCCATATCTATCAGAGAAAGATCTGCGACAGGATGCTGTTCTTACAACAGATACACCACTCGATGTAGTTCTGCACTACGGCATGGTATACCTTTTTGGTATAACCGAAAAGGATGGACTATTATCAGTCAAGATTGATGCATTTTCAATCAGGCCGGATAGCCCTGTTGATAAGGATTTAAGAGACAGGGTATTTAAAATACGTATCAAGGCCTATAGAATATTATCATCCATGCAGGACCTACCCATTAAAAAGAGAGTCCATCCTGGCAATGTGGCAGCAAGGATACTTCTCGTTGCAAGCTCTTCTGATGTGGCACTTATACCCTCTTTTGACCTTTCAATGGAGATGAGTCCGCCCTACAGTGGTCTTTTCTTTGCATCAAATCTTTCAGATCTTGGTGATATTGTTATTTACCGAATCAGGGGTGATGCTCTTTTTAATTTTTTAAAAAAACACAAAAAAGATTTTGTGCAGGGTTATCACAAAAAGACAAACCGAATAGATGGAATGCGTATTGATAAAAAACAATTTTATCAGCTTGCAACAACAATGGATCTGGCAAAAGAGATTGAGGGTTCATCTTACCTTTCAAAGATTGCAGATAGATGGGAGATGTTCAGCATCAAAAATGGAGAGTTGAAAAAAGATAAGAGTGGAGAAAGAGTGAGCCTGAAGAGTCTTGTGCTGGATTTTCTGTCTTCTAAAAAGAAAAGTTACATTTTAAGGATTATCAACAGAGATTTTGGTTTTTTACCGCGGTCAAGATTTTACCTCAATCTAGATGATATAGGTTTAACCTTTGACAGTTATAAAAACCTTTTGAACAACGATGCCTACAAAAAGATAGGTGATGTTTGGGCGACCACAGAAAACAGCCTTGCATACAGATTTGTTGGGACAATTTTAGCAGGCTTTGCTAATAGCATTTTTGACCTCTCTTTAAGACTTGATGCAGATTTTGGCAAAACTATCTTAACAGACGAAGTACAGGAGACCCAGGATGATCTTATCTATACAGCGGAGTTCATTCACAATTACGCAGAGGCCATATCCTTTTCTTTTTTTAGATTGACTCCCTATACAGATATTATCCTTGATACAGAATTTACTCCTCAGGTCGGACTTGAGAAAGAAAAGAGACTTCACCTGGACAACGGTGTCATCTTTGACCTTCTGGACGGATACTCTAAGTATAAGCTGGCATTTGTACTCTATAAAGATCTGTCCAATGCGTCAAAAAAAACAGATTTTGGTTTTACCGCAAACATCTTGCATAGAAAAAAGTTTGGAAAAAATACAGTTAAGCTATATTCCACAATCCTTTATTTATTTCCGCATCCAGAGAGTGATACAGAATCAGATCTCGGCCTCAAGGCAAATGCTGGTTTTAACTTTTCCACAAAGATAAAAAAGGACCTGTGGGCAGAGATCTTTGTTGAGGTTCACTGGATAAGAGGACGTGTAAAGAGTACAGCCCATCCTCTTGTCAGCTATTCTGCTGGACTAAAATTGAGTTACAGTCGATTTATAAAGTTTTTTGTGGATGAATAAGATAAAGATCGGTCATATAATTTTTTTCATAGTTCTGGTATCTTTTTTATTCCGGTCACAACACATTGTTGCAAAACAAGACCAGGATCTTCAGTATGTGATAGTCCTTCTAAAAAAGGATCCTGAGGTAAACAAGATAAGGCCTCTCTATGCAGAAGAGAGGATAAAAAGAATAAGAAAGATACAAAAAAGTGTTATTGGATCCATCTCAAAAGGGACCTTTAAACCGGTCTATCTTTTCAGCACAATTTTTGCACTGACTGGATGGGTAGACAGAAATGCAAAAGTGGAGCTTCTTAAAAATCCGTATGTAAAGAATGTGATTACAGACAGGCGCATCAGGGTATCGATGGCGCAGGCAGGTCCTTTTATTGGTGCAAATGAAACAAGGAGAGAATATGGAGTAGATGGAAGTGGCATAATGGTTGCAGTCTTTGATACAGGAATAGATACAGATCATCCAGATTTCGAAGGTAGGATTTTAACAGGAGGTAGCTTTTTAAATCAACAAAAGGGTTTAAACATCGAAGATGGTCATGGACACGGCACAAATGTTGCGGGTATAATAGCTGGAGCAGGAAAGATTGCACCAGTAGGGATTGCACCAGGGGCTACCCTTTTGATCTACAAGGTCCTTGATGATAGTGGCTACGGATATATAAGCGACTGGGCAATGGCGATAGATGATGCGGTTTTAAAAAAAGAGACCTATCCACAGCTCCTCGTCTCTAATTCGAGTCTCGGTAGTGTGGAGGGTTATAAAGATTGTCCCTGCGATACAGAAGATAGCTGGGCAGAACTTCTTTCTGAGGCCTATACAAATCTGAAAGAAGCAGGTATTGTTAATTTTGCTGCAGCAGGCAACGAGGGATACAGGGGGGCATTGAGTCTTCCTGGTTGTCTGAACTCTACGGTATCTGTAGGTGCGGTCTACGATATGGACTATGGTAGAGAGCCTGACGATGGCTATTACATAGACCCTGTAACAGGAGATCAGATCTGTTTTGATGAAACTACCCAGGCTGATATGATAACCTGCTTTACAAACATAAATCTCTGTCTTGATCTTCTTGCACCAGGGGTTAATATTCGTTCCTGCGATATCTTGGGCGCAGCATTTATTGCGATGACAGGGACAAGTCAGGCAACTCCAATGGCCGCTGGGGCAGCTGCTCTTATGCTGGATTTTGAGCCTTCACTTTCTCCAGAAGATATTGAGGATATAATAATTACTAATGGAGTCTCTGTTGATACAGGATATGATTCTGTTGGAGTACTTCCTAGGCTAGATCTAAAAAAGATATTTGATTTTCTTTATCAGGAGTACTTCCCCTGCAAGACATCCCAGGATGCAGGCAAAAGGTGTTCGGATAGAAATCCCTGCACAAAAGAAGATGTATGTAATGATGATGGTACCTGTGCTGGGACAGCCTATTCTTGCAAGCCTACATCAGATTGTATCCTCTCTTCTGAATGTGATGGACTTGGGGGGTGTATCTATGAGTTTGCTCGGGAGGGTACACCCTGTGACGATGGTAATCCAGATACAAGAGGCGATATCTGTGATGGTGCAGGTGAATGTAAAGGCCTACTTGTAAAGTTCAAGAGTGATTCAAAAGCAGCGCAAAAAGAGGGCTGTGGATGTAATGTAACATCTATAGATCAATCTTTGATCATATTTATCCTTTTATTTTTCCTTATGGCAGGACGATTGCACAGACTCCAGCAGTAGTGTCGTTGCCACCAATGGCCACCCATACCCACTGGCTGTTTTCATCAACTACAACTGCATTTATCTTGTCTTTTGAGAGAAAATGTTCATTTTTGGTGTATACAAATACGAAATTTTTATCCTGTTTGTATCTGGCAAGGCCATTATCTGTTGCCATCCAGATATCTCCAGTATCATCGATATATACATCCTTTACCACATTAGAAGGCATTCCGTTACTGGTATTTAGGTATTCGATTCTGGATGGAGGCCAGCCATCTACCAGCCAGTAGGCTGCGCCATTGCCATCAGACCCTACTGCAAGATAGAGTGTACCACCCACATTTTTAATATCAATAGCAAGTATACTATCTTTGGTGTTTTGCCATACATCTACTGCAGAATTTGGAAAACATTCAGGATGCTGTGCCTTATCACAGTACATTGGGCCACATACACAGTCATTGGGGTCGCAACGGTTGTATATATATCCTTCATACACACACCGATAGAGGCGGTCGTTACCTGCTATCATTGCATGATCAGGATCAACTTCAACTGCCCGTATGTCGTCTGAGTCATTACTATATGCATTTGAGGTAGAGAAATCAAAATCTCCATATGTCCTATAGGTGTTCTGATCAAAGGCTGCAGCATCTTCAGAAGTACCTATCATAATTTCACCGTACAGGTAGTCACCAAGAGAACCTGATCTGCTCAAATCGGCTGCCATATCCCTCATCTTCCAGGGAGGTAGACTGAGATGGCTTCTCATGTCAAAACGCAGTATGTCAAGGGTCCTTAGATTTAATACGTTAATGCCATTTACGTCCTTATTTGCTCCAAAGAGCACAGAGTGAAAGGGGTCTCTTATTAATGTTGCCAGTTCCTGTGAATAGTAGTTACTCCTGCAGTCGCCATAATTGTTTGGTGAAATATATTTACAGGCCTCTATAAAAGAATCAGTATCGTAATCATAGAGCCACAGATACTGTTTTGTTGCAAGCCATACCCCTCTTGTTGCACCAAAGTCGCCACTTTGTATAAGATCAATATCCTTTACGTCGTTTATCTTATCTTTATCAACTCCACTTGAGTTGTTAAAGAAGGGTGTAAAACCGTATGCCGTTATAGTAACTCTAACACTGTTCCATGATGCCTCATTCCTGCCATCGTAGACAACCAGCTCCCAGACATAGTTACCGGGCAGATCCGGCACAAAATCCGGCATAGAGGCGGTTGTGCTTTCGTTGTCTGATAAAGAATAGACGTTTTGCCCTGGATTTTGAAATACTTTGCTACCCTGTGGTTTGGAGATAAGCCTCCATGAATAAAGTAGCGTATCATCGGATGTCCCGTCATCAGACGGATCAGTTGAAGAAGAGCCGTCAAGTACGACTGTATCTCCTGCTCTTACATCTGTTTTGGCAGAAAATGCTGCTGTGGGTCTTAGATTTTCACAACCATCCTGTGGATTTTGATTGGTATCAACCCATCCAATTGTACAGTTGTTGCTATCCCAGCAATCACATTGAGCAAGATAGCAGCTACCATTGTTACAACCCTGTGGTGGTGATGCATTTGGAAAAGAGCATACATTATTACAGGTCCCACAGTTGTAGGGATCGTTGTTAAGATTTACCTCACATCCATCTGACGGATTGTTGTTACAGTCGGAAAATCCATCTAAACAGGAGAATGAACAGCTTCCACTGCTGCAGACAATGCTACCCGTTACATTTGGAAGGAGTGTACAGTCGTTGCCACATGCGCCACAGTTGTGAACATCTGTATTAAGATCAAATCCGTTCAGGGTGTTTCCGTCACAATCATGATCTACATTGTCACAAACCTCCTGTGCGCCTGGATTTATGGAAGGATCAGAATCATCACAGTCATTGCCAGAACACTGTGATGCTACATAGCCATCGTTATCGTGATCAGTCCAGGAGGGATTGGAGCATCCATTTTGGCTATCGCAGATATCCTTTGTGCAGTAATCTCCATCATCGCAAATATTATCATCTGGTGTATGAACGCAGCTCTTAGAATTCTCATCACAGCTGTCGGCTGTACAGTCTATGCCGTCGTTACAGTCTCTTGGTATCTGAACACATCCGTTTGAATCACTGCTTTGATCTGTGGGATCACAGACCTCCTTACCATTACAGAATATACCATCGTCGCATCTGGTGTCATCAGGGTTGTTCTGGCATGTATCCTGATCTTCATTACAGATATCCTGAGTACAGGCTATCCCATCAATACAGGGTTTATCTCCTGCGATACATCCCTTTGAATCTGCATTTGGGTTATCTGGAGAGCAGGTCTCTTTACCGTTGCAGAAAAGCCCATCGTCACAGACAGTATCATCTGGTGTATGAACACAACTCTTAGTGTTCTCATCACAGCTATCGACAGTGCAATCTATCCCATCGTTACAATCTGGCGGAGTTGTTGAAATGCAGCTTCCCTGCCTACAGATCTCCTTGCCATTACAGAATAGACCATCATCACAAGATGCTGATGCATC
>CAYSBA010000064.1:0-6994 GCA_964429075.1 uncultured bacterium | reverse complement strand
ACTAAAGTGTAAATCAACACCTTTTTCATGCAATTTTTCTCGCAAAAGTTTGACTCCATCCTAATCTATTTAAGATATCTTGTCAATATATAATATAATTGACATCAAGACAGCTGTTGCTAATTTAAGGATCTTTTTTTGGTAATTTAAGTAGATTTCTTGCCTCATCTACGGTTGCAGGTTCTCTTCCAATATCTCTTGCCATTCTGACAACTTTTTCAACAAGTTCTGCATTACTCTTTGCCATTTTTGATGGCTCAAGATAAAAGTTATCCTCGAATCCTACCCTCACATTACCCCCAAGGACAAGTGCTGTTGCACATAGCATCCATTGATTAAGACCTATCCCTATAACCTCCCAAGCAACACCAGTGGGTACCCTTGAAGCCATATACATAAGATTCTGTGCGGTCGCCTGAATCCCACCAACAACACCAAGGATCAGACTTATTTGAAAGTTTCTCAACACACCCATATCCATAAGGGGGTATACTGTTTCCAAGTGACCGATATCAAAACATTCACATTCAGGCTGTACACCATTTTCATTCATCTTGTTTAAATAGAAGATGATATCTTCAATTGGATTTAAAAACTGAAATGAGAATACAAAATCCTTTCTCTTTTTACTGTACTTTGCGTAATTCATTGTTCCCATGTTCAGTGCAGCGATATCTGGTCTGATTGCAGGTATATGAGCTATTCTAATCTCTCGAGAAACCCCGACAGCGCCTGTCGAAAAGTTGATAAGGACCGGACAGCGTTTTTTTATCTCCTTGTAGATCCTCTGATATACTTCTACCCTCATTGTGGGGCTTCCATCATCCTCCCTTGCATGGATATGTACAACCGATGCACCTGCGTTATATGCCCTGTATGCCTCTTCTGCAATCTCCTCTGGAGTATAGGGTATGTATGGACATTGCGTTCTGTTTGCCACAACACCAGTAAGAGCGCAGGTAATCACAACTTTATCTTGATTTTTCATGATAAACTCCCTCTCTATTTCCCCTTCCAATCAGGGTGTCTTTTCTGAATGAATGCAGAAATGCCTTCTAACATATCCTCTGCCTGCATGTTTAGTGATAACATGCACGATAGATATTCGAGAGCGCTGTTGTATTCCATCTCTCTCATTGTGTAAAAAGCCCGTCTACCAAGTCTGAGTATGGCAGGGCTTTTTCGAGAAAGTTCATCTGTGACCTCTTTTACCTTTTTATCCAGACTATCTGAATTTGCTATCTCATTGACAAATCCGAGCTTTATGGCTTTTTTGGCATCTATCTTTTCGCCCAGAAGCATCATCTGAAGGAGTTTTCTGGGATTGGTAGTTGAGCGTATAAGCTGTGCCATTATAATATATGGGAAAAGCCCAACGTTTATTTCTGGAGTACCAAATATTGCCTCCTCTTTTGCTACAACAATATCACAAGAGCAAGCAAGTCCAAAACCACCACCGAGGGCAACTCCATTTACCCTTGCAACTGTTGGTTTAGATAGCTGTATCATCTGTCTGAAAAGGCCTAAAATCTTTCTCTGTAATTCGTGTCGATCGAGTGCAGAAAGCTCAAAAAGATCATTCCCAGAAAGATCCATCCCGGAACAGAATGCCCTATCACCTTTACCGGTTATTACAATAGATGAAACCTTTGCATTAGAGTCAAAATTATAAAGTGCATCACTAATTTCATCTATCATTGTCATGTTGAGCGCATTGTTTTTATTTTCACGGCTGAGGATGATCCAACCTGATCTTTTTTTTATCTTTGTTTCTATTGTTGTGTACATATATTACCCCCCTTTATACGGGATATACTCCATGTTTCCTTGGATGTCGGTATATCTTTTTGTCTTTTGTATATTCAATGGCACGATATACAACAGCTCTTGTCTGACGTGGATCGATTATATCATCAATATAGGCACGCGATGCAGTTATCTTAATATCTAAAAGTGGTTTTATACCCTTTGCCATATTTTCTATAACAGCCTTTTTTTGATCCTCTGGTGTCTTTTCCAATATCTTTTTGGCAAAAATACTTACCATACCTTCAGCACCCATAACAGATATCTGTGCCCCTGGCCATGCTACAAGAAGATCCGGATCAAATGCCCTTCCACACATTGCATAGTAACCTGCACCAATCGATTTCCTTACAACAACTGTGAACTTTGGTACAGTAGCTTCTGCAACTGCATGAATAAGCTTAGCACCGTGTCGGATTAT
This sequence comes from uncultured bacterium, assembly GCA_964429075.1. Lineage (GTDB taxonomy): Bacteria > CAYSBA01 > CAYSBA01 > CAYSBA01 > CAYSBA01 > CAYSBA01. Next base: position 4,767 of record CAYSBA010000064.1, on the reverse strand, counting down.
TCCGCTTCGTTCTGCCTTTGAACCAACTATAAAACCAGGTACATCTGCGAGAAATAGAAGGGGGATATTGAAGGCATCACAGAGCCATACAAATCGTGCTGCCTTATCTGAAGCATTGATATCGAGTACCCCGGCAAATACCATTGGTTGGTTTGCAATTATTCCTATCGGATATCCTCCAATACGCCCAAATCCTGTAATTATATTTTTTGCCCAGTCGGGTTTTATTTCAAAAAAATAGCCATCGTCTACAATTAATCGTATAATCTTATGCATATCATATACGAGTCTAGGATCATCAGGTAGTATTTTTAATATTTCGTCTTCAATGGGTTTACAGGGATCATCATTATACTCCTTTTTAGGGGGCTTTTCATCGCAACATGAAGGGAAAAATGATAAATATTCCTTAATTGCCTCAATACATGCAACATCATCCTCAACCTCAAGGTCACCAACTCCACTTATCTGACAGTGTACCTTTGAACCACCAAGCTCCTCTTCTGTTATCTCTTCTCCAACAGACATCTTCACAAGAGAAGGTCCAGCCAGACCCATAAAGCTTGTGCCTCGGACCATGGGCACAAAGTCTGCAAGGGCCGGTATGTAGGCAGTGCCAGCAAAACCAGGGCCCATCATTGCAGCAACAAGGGGTATTACACCTGACATAAGTGCCTCTTCTTTAAAGAGGTAACCGGTATTGGCAAAGATGGCAGCGCTCTCTATATTCGTTGAGGCACCGAAACCTCCTGAACTCTTTGGGTCGATTCTTGCACCTCCAGAATCAAGGATCCATATCATTGGCATCCTCGATTTTAAGGCTATCTCCCTTATCCTTGTTGCCTTCTGTTCTCCGATTCGACCCATAGATCCACCTTTTACGGTATAATCGTACGCAACAATTGCAGCATATCTGCCATCTATTTTGCCATAACCGGCGACAACACCATCAGCATCGGGTTTTTGTGGATCTTCACCTGCAAGGATACCGATTTCCAGGAATGATCCCGGATCAAACAATAGATTGATTCGCTCCCTTACAGTAAGCTTGCCCCGTTTATGCTGTCTCTCTATCTTTTCGGGGCCTCCTCCCTCTTTTGCCCTCTCTTTTTGCCGCAGTATTTCATCAACCTTTGATTTCATATCCCTCTTTGTATCTTGCATGCTATCCTCTCGCTAAAAGCTATAAATCTTTGATTCATATTATAACTTTTGTCAAGGATAAAAGGATTACAAATACCAATTGTTTGACACCTTTTTTTGTTGTGGTATTTAGGACTTATAAACAGATTGGAGGAAAGAGACATGGCAAAGTTAGAGCAGAGCACATACTCTGTGGACAATGTAAATGCACTTTTGGGCTCTGGCAGTGAGTTTGAAGGTAAGCTCCATTTTGAGGGAACGGTAAGGATTGATGGGAAGTTTACCGGAACTATCACATCAAAAGACGTCCTTGTAATCGGTGAAGATGCCATTGTAAATGCAGATATAGAGGTAGGTACTCTAATAATATATGGGGTAGTGAATGGGAATTTAATAGCGTCAGATCTGATAGAGATCCATTCCCCAGCAAAGGTGAAGGGTGAACTTAAGACACCAGAGCTTGTCATTGAAAGAGGAGTTAAGTTTGATGGAAAGTGCGAGATGGGGCTTGATAGAAGAGATGCTGTTGTTACTCCAATGCCGGATCATGACACAGGCCTTGATGATAGTTAATAATCCTTTGGCACACATATCGATCGGTTTAGATCTGTGACAGTATAACACTTTGTATTTTGGTCACAATCTTGATCTGTGTCACAAAATCTGGTGCAAAAGCTATTTCCATTCACATCGGTATAACAGCTGAGGCCGTTGCAGTCTATAATTCCCCTTGGGCAGGGATCTCCAAGCCCACCTTTCTGGTTTTCTGATGTGCAAACATAGATATTAAAATTCCTACCTTTAATTGATACCATTGATGGATTACAAATACTACCCTGAGGGCATTCATCATCGGTCCTACAGAGACTGGTGCAGCTGAGAGTTTCCTGGTTGCAGATGTTGGTAGCACAGTCTTCGTTTTTTTGGCAGGGCTGATTAAACCCTTTATCCCCAATGGGTTTCATGCAAAGTGTGTCATAAAGATAACCAGATTCATCAATCAAAAGAGAACAGGTCTCACCTGAAGGGCAGTCATTTGGTGAGATACATGGGGTAAGAGACCCGATATCCCGTTCACAAACCTTGATATAACGTCCTTCATCACTTCTTTGATAGGTGCATATGTATCCTTCACCCATTTTTGAAACACACTCTTGGTGGGTCTTGCAGGGGGTTGTGCAAAATCCAAACCTTGAACAGATCCCTGATTTGCACTGTCTGTCGAATAAACAGTCTTTTTTTAGATCGTAGATGTTAATAGCCCTGCAGCTAAGATGATCAGATTCTATATCTAATATACATTTTTTGCCATTGCAGTCATCATCATTTTTACATTCATCTAATTCTGATGCCTCGTCTATAAGACAGATATAATTATTTTCCGGATTGCATATCATACCATCAGGACATCTACGACTCCTGCAGGAGATACTACAGATTCCATAATCTATTGTGTCATCATAAAATACACACTCATAAGTTATGCAGTCTGAATCTTTTTTACATAGCTGACCATAACTGCCTCTGAGTCCTGGGGCAAGGCACTCTTTTACATCAAAGCTTGAAGTTGTAATGGAGGATTCAGGAACAAAATCACATCTATAAAAGGCAGGACAGTCGTTTGTATGATTGCACACAACAGTACATAAAGAGGTTAAGCTGGAGCAAAACCCATCTATGCATTGCTCGGAGTCGGTGCAGTAGCTACCGATTTCTGTAGAACCGGTAGATTCAAAACATGCATATTGTGTTGAGCCGTCGAACAGTTGTATTGGTCTGCAGGATTCTTTTTCGCTACAATCATCCTCCTTGGAACAGATGGACCTTCCGCTAGTCTTTGAACATATAGGTATGTATCCGGCATTAGTATAGATTAACCTGCAGTATGGTAGTGTTGTATTGCATTCTAAATCATCAGTACATGGAATACTGCAAAAACCATCAATACATAGGTTTGTGTCGCATTCTGAACTTGATGAGCACTCCTTGATTTCATACTCACCCTGTATACATTCAAAGTGATTACCCACAAGGCCGCATACATATTCAGAACCTAATGATTTGCAATCGCCTGTACTTTGGCAAATCTTTCCTTCGGCATCACAATAACCAAAGCCCCATTTTAATGTGATACAATTTTCTCCAGAATCGCAGTCACTATCATCGAAACACGATTCTTTGCACCATGCCTCATTGTTTGTTATGACACATAGCTGAGTGGGACTGCATCCACAGTAATTACCGGCAATGGTTGTCCCATTTGCAAAGCAAAGAGGTGGCATGTTCTTAAGACTTACGCAGGATCCCTCATGTCCATCACAATCAGAACCTGGTGAGTCGCAGTGTTCAACACATGTTGCTGTTATCTCACCGGCCCCTGGGAAGCAAAGTCCACTTTTGCATTCAGAAGCACCACTTAAAGAACAGTCGTGACCGAGCCCAAACCTGCCCACAGGGATACAGTTTTTTTTGTTGCCTTCTGTATTGAGTATGCATCTTGTCCCCTCAGGACAGTCTGAATTATCTTTACACTCTGTATCAAGATCAGGAACACAACGGTCTGTCAGGCTATCACATCTACCCTTAGATGGACAATCTGAATCAGTGCTGCAGCTTTTTGTACAGAAATTGCCAAGCACATCTGAATGTGCACAATTCCATCCAGAAGGGCAGTCTGATGCACTATTACACTCTCTTCCAAGGTACATATCACAATTTGACTTAATACAGTCTATTGTTCTTTTGCAGGAAAAAATACATAAAGGTAAAAAAGAGATGATAAATAATACTTTATTTAATCTTTCCAGATAAGCTTCCATGGTTTTGCCCTCAGCTCCTTAACAAGGGCCTTCAGGTCTTTATATAATGCATCTTCTTTTAAAAGGGCACCAAGGGTTCCTTTGCCGTTTTTGAGTCGTGAAGTGATGTAGTGTAACTCTTTTATAAGGGACTTGGAATCATTGATCAGTGATGATAGTTCTTTTATTGCTTTATGCGCCTTTTGTCCATTCTGTCCGCTGAGGTCTTCGAGTACCTTAAAGACCCTGTTCATCCTTTTTGTCATGTTGTCCATCTGTTCAAGGAGGTTGGGGAGTTTGTATTTAAGATCTTTAACTAGGTCCTTGCTATCATCTATAAGATGCCTGACATTCTTAGGGTTATTGAGAATTATATTGAACCTTCCAAGTGCAACTCTTGCAGCTTTGGTTGTCTTTACAAGCTCTGTGAGGATTGTGTTGATTTCATTTTTCTTCTCTACAAATAGAGTATTTGTGCTATCTGCAAGCTTTGAGATAGAGATCAGCATCGATTTGATCAACTCTTTGTTTTTTGAAAGCAGGGCACCTACCTGATTAATTATTTCAGATAGTGATGACATCAAAAGATCCATCCTTGCCGGTCCATGTCCAATAAACACTGTCCCTGGACTTGCTATCTTTCCTTCAGAAGATGTGACAAGTTCGAGAAATTGCTCTCCAAAGACACCTCTACTACTAACAAACACCTGTGTATCTTCTGTTATTAGGTCTTTGTATTTTTTGTCGATTCTGAAGTCTACTCTAACAAGATATCCCTTATGTGAAGAACTATTCTTTTTACGATAAAGTCTTATATCTGTAATTC